>JAUWLP010000081.1 GCA_030613575.1 Desulfobacteraceae bacterium | reverse complement strand
GCGGAATTTCTATTTTAATCTTTATCAGAACTACTCCTTTTTTACCCAAAAACATGAAATGCAGTTCACACCGCCGGTCCAGATTTTCTATGCCCTGAGGCAGGCGATCAACGAATATTTTCTGGAAACAGAACAGTCCCGAGAAAAAAGGTATGCCGAAATGTATGAAGTTCTTGAAAATGGCCTGCAAATGCTCGGTTTCCGGTTTCTTGTCGAGAAAAAATATCGTGCAAAGATACTGACGGCAATTATCGAGCCTGAAGATAAAAATTACAGTTTCTCTGAAATGCATGATTACCTTTACAAGCGGGGTTTTACGATATACCCCGGTAAGGGCGCAATACAGAACACTTTTCGCCTTGCAAATATGGGTGCCATTACAAAGCATGACATTACACAATTCCTCGGTTATCTTGAAGAGTATGTGGTTAAGCAAGATATAAAGAATCCTGGCCCAAAGGATCAGGCTTTGGTTTGCCCCTGAAAGGGGCTGTTTTCCTGAAAGCCAGACAAGTTAAAAGTGCCTAAAATGATCTAAAGTGCCTAAAGTTATGGAGTCGCTTTGCTCCACTGAATTTAAATATAATTGGCAGAATTCCTTAACTTTAGCTCACTTTAAACTTTAGTTCACTTCAAACTATTGCGCCGTATCTTCTGGCTGAGCCGGTTAACTCAGACCCCCGAGCAAATAAAGTATGATTGACAGATTTCAACCTTTTTATCGTGAGGCACTATTGGGAAACCAATTTAAAACAGCAGGCTTGAACGATACCGATGATGCTGAGTATGATACTCAATATCCGAAACTCGCAAAAAAATCGAGTGACGGCACTTACTGTTATCTGGTCCAGCGCCGACTCTCTGCTTACATAACCGGTTTCTGTGTGCGTAAAGGGATTTCCGCCAATGCGGCGACTTGTATTGATTTCATTCTTGCTCTCTTTGCATCGCTGTTTTTATATCTGGAATATTCTATCGCCGGAGTGGTGTTTATTCAGCTCTTCGGCATCTGGTCTTGCGTGGACGGCGAAATTGCGCGCCTCACAAAAAGTACAAGCAGGCTTGGTGATTTTTATGATACCATGGTTGACCGGACAGCCGAATTTCTTATTGTGGGAGCACTCATGCTTTCAATGCACAAAACATTCCCTGATGTTTCATGGGGAGCCATTTTCTTTGCTTATATGGGTTCAGTATTTCTTATTACTGCATCATCGGAAAAGTTTCGTTCCGTATTCCATGAAAATTATCCAAAAAACAGAGCCGAACCGTTTTTCTGCTGGCTTTGCGCCGGCAGCGACACCCGCCTGTTTTATCTTTCTCTCGGTATTATTGCCTATTCCATAAGCGGTTATGCTGCGATTATTCAATGGTTGATAATTATACAGGCTGTTTTGCTTGGCTTTAATTTCATGTTCCGGTTATGGAAAATACCAAACTTATAAAAGCGCATGAACAAATATCTGAGTGAATTCAGCTATGCCGAAGAGTCAAACCTATAACTCATTACAGGAATTCCTCGACCGGTTGGAGGAGAATTGTCTGATCCTGGCACGGCATGGCGAAAGCGACTGGAATTCCATTGACCTTATTCAGGGACAGCAGGACAGACCGCTCAGCCCCGCGGGATACAAGCAAAGGAAAAACCTCTTCTTCCTGTTGCAGCCGGTTACTCTTGCCAGGATTTTTACAAGTACGCTTCAACGAACTATTCAGACCGCACAACCCATAAGTGAGGAAAAGAATATACCTATAGAGAGAATGCCGGCGCTTAATGAGGCAAAACTTGGTGTTTTTGAAGGCGAAAACAAGACTTTTTTTTCTGATGATTTTTCTAAAAAGATGTATCAATCATTTTTAGATGATGAAATCAACGTGGTACTTCCGGGAGGTGGAGAAAATCTCAAAATGGTTGATATGCGGATTGCGCAACCGGTTTCCATATTGCTGGATGCAGTTGAGAGTTCAGGCCATACGCTGGTTGTCGGACACCGTAACGTTAATAAAATGATTATAAGAAACCTTCTGGAGCTCTCTTTTGATGAAGGATACCAGGTTGAACATAAGCATAATAATCTGTATGTTTATGCCCCGAAAATACGGAAAATCTTTTTTACAAGAATTAGCAATCCTGGTAAAACTATTGAAATTGAGCCAGGATATAAAAAAATCGGGTGAATAAATCGAGCTTCCAGCAGCATCCCCCAGATTTCGCTGCAACGAGTCAAAAACTCGTCGCAACCCACATTATCATGATCGCCGTATATGAAGGCCAAATCATATTGCATCCAGCCTGGACTGGTGTTATTATAGTCACTCTGGAGGTTAATAATGAGGCATTCAAGTGGACAGAGAAAAGGCCTTGAAGCTGCAATGACTCGGATCGAACGTCAGTTCGGAAAAGGTTCTATCATGAAGCTGGGCAGCCAGGCTGTTCTCGATGTGTCGGTCATATCGACAGGCTCCCTTGCACTCGACAAAAAGACCTGAAATGGTTTTGCTATCCTGAATTTCGCCTTTATAAATCATTCCCATTGCATCATTAAATCATATGAAACTTTTTACGTGAGGTAGCAGCTTTTGAATCGCTTTAATAAATATCTGGCTTTATGGATCATTATTCCAGTGTTAATAATTGTTCTCTATACTCTTTTGGATAAAAAGCCTGAGTCAGCAACAAATATTAGTTACACCGAGTTCCTTGGCATGGTTGATGCTGACAAGGTCAGCAAGGTTGTCATACAAGGCCAAGAGCTTTTGGTTTCGGCTGTTTACGGTCGACGTTTCAAAGTGTTTACGCCCAAAGACGGCGACCTTATCATGATTCTCAAGCAAAAAGGTGTGTCTATCCAGGCAATACCTCCGGTTGAGCCGCACTGGTATATTTCTCTGTTGATTTCAGGGCTTCCGATGCTCTTGCTCATCGGAGTATGGATATATTTCATGCGTCAAATGCAATCCGGCGGCGGCAACCCGATCTCCTTTGGAAAGAGCCGTGCGCGTCTTCTTTCTGAAGAGTCAGCTAAAGTTACCTTTGAAGATGTTGCCGGAATCGACGAAGTGAAAGAAGATCTGGGAGAAATTATCGAATTTCTCAAGGAGCCCAAAAAATTTACGCGTTTAGGCGGCCGGATACCTAGAGGTGTTCTTCTGATGGGCGCTCCTGGTACCGGTAAAACCCTTCTGGCACGTGCGATTGCCGGGGAGGCCGATGTTCCGTTCTTTCATATCAGCGGCTCGGATTTTGTAGAAATGTTTGTTGGTGTGGGAGCTTCACGTGTCAGGGACCTTTTTGTCCAGGGTAAAAAGAATGCACCCTGTATCATTTTCATTGACGAGATCGATGCAGTTGGCAGGCACCGGGGAGCAGGCCTTGGGGGTGGACATGACGAAAGAGAACAGACCCTGAATCAGCTTCTGGTTGAAATGGACGGGTTTGAATCGAACGAAGGGGTGATCCTTATATCTGCTACAAACCGGCCAGATGTCCTGGACCCGGCCCTGCTGCGCCCGGGGCGTTTTGACCGTCAGGTGGTCGTGCCATTGCCGGATATCAAGGGCCGTGAAGGGATTTTGAAAGTACATATGAGAAAAATGCCGGTTGCATCTGACGTGCACGTCGATTCACTGGCTAAAGGCACACCCGGTTTTTCGGGCGCAGACCTGGAAAATCTTGTTAATGAAGCGGCTCTTATTGCAGCCAAAAGAAATAAAGAAAAAGTTGATATGCAGGACTTTGAAGATGCCAAGGACAAAGTCGTCATGGGCCTGGAACGCAAATCGAAAGTCATAAAGGAAGAGGACCGAAGAACAACAGCATACCACGAAAGCGGCCACGCCCTTGTCGCCCGGTTCTTGCCCGACACAGATGCGGTTAACAAGATAACAATTATTCCCAGGGGTAGTGCGATCGGTATCACATGGTTTTTGCCGGAAGAAAGCGATTTCAAATATCAAGCCCAGCTTGAAAGTGAGTTGTCGGTAGCCTTTGGCGGACGAGTGGCCGAAGAGATTGTTTTCGATCGCATCAGTACAGGTGCAACCGACGATATCAAGCAGGCAACCGACCTGGCCCGGAAAATGGTGTGTGCCTGGGGCATGAGTGAAGAGCTCGGCCCTCTTTCTTATTCACAAGATAAAGAACATATTTTTCTCGGTCGGGAAATTGCTCAGCGCAAGGATTACTCCGAGGAAACAGCGCGAAAAATTGATGAAGAAATCAACAACTTTATCAAACGAAACTACAACCGTGCCAGGAAAATTCTAAATGAAAATATAGATATTCTGCATAGACTGGCAGAGCTTTTGCTGGAAAAAGAGACCGTCACCGGCAGTGAGTTGGACGATCTCATTCGTGCCGCAAAACCGGGGATAGAGTTGCCAGCCAAAGGGAGCCGGAAAATAAAGAAATATAGCGCATGATAAACGATATTGCAATCCTTGCATATTGAAACGCATTTTTAACTCTTGCTCAATTCTTTCTCTTGACCAAGACCAAATTTTATGAGAAATTTTCCGATATGGATGAATGTGATGAATCTGAATGTTTTTATTAGTGCCAGAAAAATACATGGGCCTATTTTTCTGTATATCCATCACGTCTCTTTGAAATCCACTTTCTTTGGTGTTATTGTTTTTGTTCTTTAGTATAAGACATGATTTAACGTCTCGGAAATTCTACAACTTCTTAAAAATACAGGTTTATTAATGGCAACCTGTTTATACCATCAGAATGGAAGAATGGAATGCTGGAATGTTGGAATATTGGGGGTAAGGGCGGAATAAACCATTTTAATTGTAAAAAACTCCTTCAAACCCATTATTCCATTACTCCATCATTCCATTATTCCAATTGTGAGCGAAGCAAACTAACTTGTAAATGGAATTTATTTGAGCTTGTAGGATATTGAATATATTACTATTGGAGAGATGTCCGAGCTGGCCGAAGGAGCACGACTGGAAATCGTGTGTGCTGTCAAAAGCGGCACCGAGGGTTCGAATCCCTCTCTCTCCGCCAAAAAAACAGGTGTTCAGATTAGGAAACTTTCTTTATGTCCTATCTTGTACTTGCACGTAAATATCGCCCCCAAACCTTTGACCAGGTTATAAAACAGGACCATGTGACACGGACGTTAACCAATGCTATTTCGGCCGGTCGCGTGGCCCACGCAATCCTGTTTTCAGGGCCGAGAGGGACCGGGAAAACCACGGTTGCCCGCATATTGGCAAAGGCCATGAACTGCAAGGATGGCCCTGTACCGGTCCCATGCAATGAGTGCAGATCATGCAGAGAAATCACTGCAGGAAGTGCCGTCGACGTGTTTGAAATTGACGGTGCCTCAAACAACAGTGTCGATCAGATCAGGGAACTGCGTGAAAACGTCAAGTACATGCCTGCTCACAGCCTTTACAAGATATATATTATTGATGAAGTTCACATGCTCAGCATAGCCGCTTTTAACGCGCTTTTAAAGACCCTGGAAGAACCCCCGCCCCATGTAATGTTTGTTTTTGCCACTACGGAACCTCGCAAGATTCCCATAACGATTCTTTCCAGATGCCAGCGACATGATTTTAGACGAATAGATGTTGAGTCGATTTCCAAGCATATGGAAGAACTGTGTGCCAAAGAAGGTGTTAAAATAGCCGTTGATAGCTTAGAGTTAATTGCTCGCGAAGCCGGCGGAAGCATGAGAGACGGCTTGAGCCTTCTTGATCAGGTGATGTCTTGCACCAAAGGGGCGATTACACATAAACATGTTCTGGACATACTGGGCGTTATCGACAGAGAAATTATTTTTAATCTTTCAGCAGCTATTTTACGTGGAGAAATCCCGGAAGTTCTTGATATTTTGGATGAAATATACAGCTCCGGCCATGATATGAAAAAGCTGTATGCCGATCTGATGGAACACTTCAGAAATTTGTTAGTCGTCAAGATGGTGGAAAAAAGCGACAGGCTGATGGATATCCCATCACATGAAATAGACCTAATGCTTGACCAGGTAAAGGAAGTTACCAAAAGCTTTTTGAATCAAATCTTAGATCTGCTCTTTAAAGAAGAAGTTTCCATATTAAATTCAACCCAGTCAAGACTGGCCATTGAAATGGTTTTTATCAAGATGTTTCAGATGAAACCAACCTTGCCGATTGATGTTCTCATAGAAAAGCTTGATAATCTGAGAAAAGACATTTTTAAAACCCGGACAAATTTTCGTGATACTGAAAACAGGCCCGTGTTCAAGGATAACGAAGAAGGTTCGATAAAAACATCGGGTGAAGCATCGGGTACTGCAGAATCCATAGAACCTTTTACTTCAGCGCCTCTTGATTTGAATGAAAATATTGACAGTATCTGGGAAAAACTTTTATCAACTTTCTCGGAAAAGCACCCTTCCCTGGCGGCAAATCTAAAATATTCTTCTATAAAAAGCCTGGCCGGTCACCGTCTGGAAATCGAAGTAAACGGGAACGATTTTAATATAAACATGGTTCGGCGAAATAAAAACAGCGCAATTATAAAAAAAGTATGCAGCGACTTTTTCGGCAAAGACATGGAAGTAATTATAGCCGCAAAAAAAATACAAATCCTTGAAAATCAAGGCAAAAAAAGCCGCGCAGAACGTTTAAAACAGGAGGCATTAAGTCACCCTCTTGTTACAGATGCTTTAGATATTTTCAACGGCAATATCGTCGACGTTAAGATTTTATAGGAGGTGTTTAAATGAAAGGCATGGGAAAGATGATGAAACAGGCCCAGCAGCTTCAATCTAAGATGTTAAAGCTACAGGAAGAAATGGCGGATAAAACGATTGAAACAACTTCCGGTGGAGGTATGGTAAAAGTTGTGGCCAATGGTCGGCAACAGGTATTATCTATTCAGATAGAAAAAGAAGTTGTTGATCCTGACGATGTGGAAATGCTTCAGGATCTTATACTTGCAGCCATAAATGACGCTTTAATAAAATCACAGGAAATGGCCACAGAAGAAATGAGCAAACTCACCGGAGGTTTGAATATCCCGGGATTGATGTAGCCACTATGAATCACTATCCATCATCTATTCTTAAATTGATTAAAAGCCTTTCCCGGCTTCCGGGTATAGGAGAAAAGACTGCCGAAAGGCTTGCTATGCATATACTCCGCGCGCCGCGCAGGGAGGCGGAACAGCTTTCAAGCAGTATTGTCGAGGTAAAAGATAAAATAAGATTATGTTCTGTCTGTTTTGGGCTAAGCGACACCGATATTTGCAATATCTGTAGTAACCGGACAAGAACTTCCTCAATCTTATGTGTGGTGGAGCAACCTGCCGATATGGTGGCAATTGAAAAATCGGGTTCTTTTACGGGACTGTATCATATCCTTGAAGGAGTTCTGTCTCCCATGGACGGTATCGGGCCCGATAACATCAGGATCAAAGAACTTATCTCAAGGATATCCCAAGGGGAAATCAAAGAGGTTGTTCTTGCCACAGGTACAAATGTAGAAGGCGAAGCCACTGCAGCCTATATTGCAGAACGTATAGAGAATTACCGGATCAAAGTAACACGAATCGCTTCTGGCGTCCCCATTGGAGGTGATTTAAAATATGTGGACCAGGTTACTCTGAAAAAGGCTATGGAAACCAGGCATGCCGTATAAGGATGTAAAACCGTTGGATATTTTCAAATGCCGGCAATGCGGTGAGTGTTGCAAGGGGTATGGAGGTACATTTGTAACCGAGAAAGAGATTGAAGCCATAACAAGTTATCTTAATATCGATCATAAGAGTTTTGTCGATAATTACTGCCAGATGTCGGGGGGAAAACCGGTTCTGGCACAGGGCAGGGACGCATATTGCATATTCTGGGACGAACTATGCACGATTCATCCGGTCAAACCCCGCATGTGCAAAAATTGGCCTTTTATAAAAAGCATACTGGTTGACATAAACAACTGGTACATCATGGCTGCACTATGTTCCGGCATTCGAACAGATTTGCCTGACAGCGTTGTAAAGGAATATGTCCGTAAAGAACTTACAAAAAATCTATAACTTCCAGTTTTTTACATCTAATAGTTTGTAAACATTATTCCCTGCCCTGTCCGAAATTATCCTGCGGAGAATATTCCTTGTTTCAAGGTCTTCCAGACCTTCAAGTAATGACGCTCTGGTACTGTTCCACATTTCGGAAAGTTTCTTGGTTGAGATCGTAGTGTCAGTGTCTGCAAGACTGCAGCATATCAGGTATACTGAAACCGTCTCCACCAAAAGTCCCAGGTTGAAAATCTTCTGGTTCATGGCTGGGGTTTGATTTTGTGAGTTCATTTATGCTCCTTGATGATGGTCATCGATCATTGGTCATTGGTCGTTTGCTATTGAATGCAAATAAATATATACATATCTCAAAAAAGTCAAATTATCACACCCAGAGAAAGTTGCTTGTTCCATGACAAGCTATAACAATAAAAAATTAAGAAAAAGAAAAATATGATTGGAATATTCGATTCGGGAATAGGCGGACTTACAGTTGTCAGATCACTTATGAAGCAACTCCCCGATTATGACATTATCTATTTCGGCGATACTGCTCGTACGCCATATGGAAGCAAGAGCCCCGAAACCGTGGTCGGATATGCTCTTGAAAATACCCAGTTCCTTTTAAAGCAGGGTGCAAAAATTGTTGTAATGGCCTGCAATACCGCTTCAAGTGTGGCTTCTGATAGTGTAGCTGAAAATTTTGATATTCCTATATTCGAAGTTATATCTCCGGCATCAGTAAAAGCAGTTAAAAGTTCCAGAAATCTAATAGTCGGGATTATCGGAACGCGGGCAACGGTAAAAAGCGGCATTTACGAAAAAAAAATCAGGGCAATGAAACCGGAGGCTAAGGTCTATTCAGTTGCCTGCCCGCTTCTGGTTCCTTTGGTGGAAGAGGGATGGCTGAAAAAACCCGAAACCGTGATGATAATTAAAAAATATCTGCATCCTTTAAAAGTAAGTCAGATAGACACACTTATTCTGGGTTGCACCCATTATCCTCTTTTAATAGATAAAATTCAAAGAAAAATCGGCAAAAGGGTAACCGTCATCGACTCTTCCATTGCTCTTGCAGAAAATGTAAAAGATTTTCTGGATACACATCCGGAAGTTGACAATTTGCTGGGCAAAAAAGGAGAGTTCAAACTCTTTGTGTCAGATGTCACCGAACAGTTTGAAAAGACAGCCGAGGCTACGCTTAAAAGGAAGGTTTTGCTTGAACATATAAAATTATAGTTTTAGGGTTCGCAAAGAAAAGGCACGCCATATAATTCGATGGAATGCCTTTTTCGTCTTGTTAAGACAGCAATTTAAACTACCGTGACATTTGCCGCGGCAGGACCTTTTTGCCCCATAAGCGCTAAGTTGTCTTGATAAAAATACGTAATCGAATTTACGAATTAGAGCGCTAAGTCGATATTTTTGAAAAATCTGCTATGGTTTCAAACAAATCTGCTATGTGCTTGAGCAAGCTAAGTCTGTTGCTACGTATTTTTGTCTCTTTTGACATGACCAAAACACTATCAAAAAAAACATCTACCGTATCCCGGAGGGAGGCGATCTCATGCAGAGCCTTTTCCAGATCTCCTTTGTCAAGACTGTCTGAAACCTTTTTTTTGACTTTTTTATAATCCGAATAAAGAGCAGACTCAGAATCATGTTGAAAAAGACTCTCATTTACAGATGTTGCTTTAAACGCCTTGGCCTTTTTTATGATATTGACGATTCGTTTGAAAGCAACGGCCAGGGGCTCAAAATCCGGCGCGGTCTTAAGATCCTGAAGTGCTTGCACCCTGTTCCATAGATCAGGTACGTTATCGGCTGATACACTTGCAACAGCAGCAATGACATCTTTTGAAAATCCTTCTTCAGCCAGTTGATGTGTCATGCGATTATACAAAAAGTTATTTACTTTGTCAGCAATTTCTCGAATCTTCTTGGCGCCCTTTATGCCGAAGAGTTTTATGCTCTTTTCAATCATATCCCTTAAAGAAAATGAGAAATCTTTGTCGAGCATGATATGAACAATACCGATGCCCTGCCGCCTGAGTGCATACGGATCGGAAGCGCCGGTGGGAATAAACCCTATTGAAAAAAGCCCACAGATGTTATCGATCTTGTCGGCAATGGCAAGTACTGCACCTTCCGTAGTTTTAGGAGGCTCTCCCCCTGAATAAATCGGCCGGTAATGTTCTTCAATTGCTGTAGCCACTGCAGCGGGTTCTTTTGTAACAGAAGCGTAAACTCTGCCCATAATTCCCTGCAGTTTGGGAAATTCAACCACAACATGGCTAACAAGATCGGCCTTGCATAACCAGGCAGCCCTCGTAACATGCTTTTTCAATTCTGAACCCTTTTCAACTTTATCTGCCAGAAATCCTCCAATTTTTTGAAGACGCTTAACCTTTTCATGCATGGACCCGAGTTCGGCCTGGAAAAGAACGCCTTTCAGTTTTTCGACTCTGTCTTCAGAGGAATACTCCAGATCACTTTTGTAAAAGAATTGAGCATCCGCCAGGCGGGCTCTCAACACCCATTCATGCCCGGTTGACACCAGGTTCATATCCTTGGTATGAGTATTGTTTACCGCCACAAAACAGGGCATGAGATTTCCTTTGTTGTCTATAACGGCAAAATACTTCTGGTGTTCTCGCATGGCGGTAATTAGTATTTCACTGGGAACTTCCAAAAACTCCTTATCAAATTTACCGACCGTAGCTACAGGATATTCGACCAGGTTCTTTACAATCTCCACCAGTTCATCATCAGGTAATACCTTCCCGCCAACTTTTTTTGCAGCCTTATCGATCTCTTTTTCAACACTTTTTTTGCGTGCTTGAAGATCGACTATTACTTTTACGGAACGCAGGGTCTTAATATAGTCCTTGGAGCTGGAAATCTTTACTTTGCTATGATTCATAAAGTAATGTCCATAAGTATATCTTCCGCTTTTTGTGTCTCCCAGGGTAAAAGGAATTACTTTCTCTCCCAAAAGAGCTACGACCGAATGTATCGGCCTGGCAAATTGAATATCAAGCTCAGCCCATTTCATGGTCTTGGGAAACGGTGTTGCAAGAATCACTTCCGGCAGGATATTTTTTAGTAACGTACTGGTCGGAAGCCCGCGCTCCGTTACTTTTGCACACAAATAACGCCCCTTATGTGTATCCTTTACTGTTAAATCATTTACCGAAACCCCAACCTTTTCAGCAAATTTTTTCGCCGCCACAGTGGGTTGCCCATTTTTATCAAACCCGACCTTTTCAGGAGGTCCCACGACTTCCGAGGTCAAGGATTTTTGTTTGGCTGCAACTTTTTTTACTTCCACCGCAAGCCGTCTCGGAGTTGCAAAGATCCTGGCACTGCCGTGGTCAATACGGGCCTCAGTCATTTTTTTAAGCAGCATTGATGTTATTACATTCAGCGCAGGTTCAATGTAACCCGCCGGTATCTCTTCCGTCCCGATCTCAAGCAATAAAGTTTCCATATCCACCTCTGTTTTCATTTAATCTAGTGCAAAAATCAAGTTAGTTCGCTTCGCTCACAATTGGAATAATGGAATGATGGAGTAATGGAATAATGGG
>JAUWLP010000130.1 GCA_030613575.1 Desulfobacteraceae bacterium | reverse complement strand
GAAGACATCTTACTTTTTGATAATACAAGGCTGGCACAATTTCGGAACGAGTCTGTCGGTTTTGTGTTCCAGTTTCATTATCTGCTTCCGGAATTTTCCGCTCTTGAAAATGCCATGATGCCGGCACTGATTAAAGGGCTGAGCAAGCAAAAAGCCAGGGAGGCTGCAGAGGCGATTCTTGTCAGGGTGGGACTTAAAGACAGGTTAAATTTCAGAGTCGGAAAGCTTTCAGGGGGCGAACAGCAACGGGTTGCGCTTGCCAGAGCCCTTGTTCTCAATCCGGTTATTCTTTTGGCCGATGAACCCTCGGGTAATCTTGACAAGAAAAGCAGCGAGCGCGTCCATAGCCTGCTTATGGAGTTAAACAAAGAGTTTTGCATGACTCTGGTAGTGGTGACACACAACATGGAACTTGCGTCCTATATGTCACGTAGCATGACGATCGTCGACGGACAGCTGGTATAAAATATGGGGCTTATGAATTTAAGGATTAGGGTATTTAGGAATTTTATGTTAAGACGCTTAGGTTTGATTATTGTTGCAATACTTTGCTTTTTCCCGAACACGGCACGTTCTTTAGAAACAGTACGAGTGGTGGTATTACCATTTGAAATACATGCTGTTAAAGATCTTTCGTATATGCAAGCCGAGATTTCGGATATGATCAAAAGAGACCTCAAACAGGACGGTGCTATTATACTGGAACCGGAAATTATTTCTGATCTTGCATGGGAGAAAGTTGCTGAAACTGTCGAAGGAATTCGGAATTTTGGTGTTAAAAGCGGTGCCGACTATATTATCTGGGGCAGCTTGACCTGTATCGGGCAAAAGTTCAGCATAGATGCAAAGATGATACAATCTTTTGGAGAAGGGTCTGTCGGTGTTTTTGTTAAAGAGGGCCGGGGCATAGAAAATGTGCTCGGAATCGTGAAGCAGCTCGTCCGGGATATAAGCATGAAACTTTTTAAGCGGGAAAAGGTTGCCAAAGTGCTTATTACCGGCAATAAGCGTATAGAGGGAGATGCTATCAAAAAGATTATAAAAACAAAGCCCGGTGAAGTATATCTTGCCAAAAGCCTTTCCCAAGACCTTAAGGCCGTATATTCGATGGGATATTTTGAAGATATCCGGATTGATGCCGAAGAAAGCCCCCAAGGCAAGGTAATAATATTCAAGATAAAGGAAAAACCGACTATCCGGATTATTCGTTTTAAAGGAAATAAGGTCTACAAGGATGACGAGATCAAAGAAAACTTAAGTATTCGGACAGGTTCAATACTGAATATATTTAAGGTTCGCAGCAACATTAAACTGATAGAAGAGCTTTATAAAGAAAAGAGCTATCATAATGTAAAAGTTACTTACAATACTCATCAGCTAGAAAATAATCAGGATGACCTGGAATTCGTTATTCAAGAGGGTGAAAAAGTCCTGATAAGGCATATCATATTTGAAGGGAACAACGCTTATACCGACAAGAAACTGAAAAAAATGATGAGGGCGTCTGAAAAGGGGTTCTTTTCATGGATGACTTCATCCGGAGATCTGAACAGGGAGGATCTCGAACAGGATGTCGCCAAACTTTCAGCTTTTTATTACAATAACGGTTATATCCAGGCCAGGGTAGGGGAACCGCAAATTGAATTTCAGGTAGACTGGATAAATATTACAATAAAAATTGATGAAGGACCACGGTTCAAGGTCGGGAAGGTGGATATAACCGGTGACCTTGTTTTATCCGAGGAGGAATTGCGGAAAAAGTTAAAAATTACCAAGGAAGCCTATTATAACCGTGAAGTGGTGCGTAACGATGTGCTGGCTCTTACGGATTTGTACTCAGATGAGGGTTACGCCTACGCCGAAATATTTCCCAGGATTGACAAAAATTTCGATGAATTGATGGTTAATATTACCTACGTTGTCGCAAAACGTAAACAGGTCTATTTTGAAAACATTATTATCGGCGGGAACACAAAGACCAGGGACAAGGTTATCCGGCGTGAACTTAAGGTGTATGAACAGGAACTTTTCAGCGGTAAGGGGTTAAAACGGAGCGTACGCAACCTTTACAGGCTCGATTATTTCGAGGACATAAAGGTTGACACTGTCAAGGGGAGTGCCGACGACAAAATGATTTTAAAAATCGATGTTACTGAAAAGCCCACCGGCACTTTTTCCTTTGGTGCTGGTTACAGCAGCGTGGAAAATGTTTTTGGCATGGCCTCCATTACCCAGAGAAACTTTTTGGGGCGCGGCCAGATCCTTAAACTTGACGCCGAATTAGGAGGGACAACAACCCTGTATAGACTGAATTTTACGGAACCCTGGCTGTTCGATATTCCTCTGTCAGCAAGATTTGATCTGTATGACTGGGAAACCGATTATGATACATACGACAGGAGCAGCAGGGGAGGAGGTGTTAGGTTCAGCTACCCTGTCTATAATTTTATGCGGGCATCTATTGGTTATAATTACGAAGTTGCAGATATAGAAAATATCTCAGAGGGTGTTTCGGAATCGATAAAAGAACTGGAAGGCGATAATATAACAAGCAGTATAACCACCGGGTTGATTTACGACTCGAGGAACAAGATTTATAATCCCACAAAAGGATCCAAGCACAGTATAACGGTGGAATATGCCGGCCTTGGCGGAGATGTCGCCTTTACAAAATATCTGGGGGAAACCGGGTGGTACATTCCTGTGTTCAAGGATATTGTGACTTTTCTGCACGGTGAAATCGGTTATGTCCAGGAGAATTCTGGCGGAACGCTCCCTGATTATGAACGATTTTATCTGGGAGGTCTAAACTCATTGCGCGGCTATGACTGGCGAGACATTTACGTTTTAGATGAGAACGGCGATGAAATCGGGGGAGACAAATATGTACAATTAAATGTAGAAATTCTATTTCCCCTGCTTAAAAAGGAAGGGCTTGTTGGTCTTTTCTTTTATGATACGGGAAATGTTTATAATGACGGTGAGAGTATAGACCTGGGCAATCTGAGAAAAACCGCGGGATTTGGTTTTAGATGGTATTCTCCCATGGGTCCTATCCGTCTTGAGAGAGGGTACATAATTGATAGCGAGGGATCAGGGGGACAGTGGGAATTTGGAATGGGCACATCTTTTTGATAATTATGAATGTTTAAATACTTAAGTGGTTGAGCAGTTGACTTGTAAATGTAGCACAGGCTTGTAGTTTGTGAATGACCAATGATAAATGACAAATGAACAGACTATTTCTGAAGGAGGATAAAATGCGAACTTGTAAAGGGACTTTTGTGGCAATAGTAATTTGTTTTTGTTTGCTTGCTGCTTCTTCTTCTTATGGGGCAGATGTTGCCAAAATAGGTATTGTAAATTTTCAGAGAATTCTTGAGACATCAAGTGCCGGCAAAAAGGCAATGGCTGAAGTCAATAAACGGGGGAAAAAGATAGAAGCTGATCTCAAGAAAAAGGGAGAGGGAATCGAAGCAAAAAAAGATAAGCTTGAACGTGAAGCTCTTGTGATGAGCAAGGAGATGCGGGAAGAGAAAGAACGTGAAATAAGAATAAATATCAATGACTTTAAATCGTTACAGAAAAAATATGTGGCTGAGTTCAAAGAGCATGAAGAAAGACTTGTAGGCCGAATCCAAAGAGAGGTTCTACAGATTATTACTGAAATGGGTAAAAAGGAAGGTTTTCTCCTTATCCTTGAAAAACGAGAGGCCGGAGTGATGTATTTCCCGAACACAATCGATATAACCGACCGGGTAATCCAGAAATACAATGCCAGTTTTGCCAGTAAAGCTGAAAAGGATAAAAAGACAAAGAAAAAATAATCAAAGCCACCAGGTATAATTTAAAATGGAACTGTTACTGGCCAGGATAGCCGAAGTTGTTAAAGGCGAGATAAAAGGGAATAAGAATAAAAATATTTGTGGTGTTGCACCTTTTGATGATGCTAAAGGTGATGAAATAACATTTGCCGGTGATGCAAAATTTTTAAAAAAGATTGATGAAACAGATGCCGGGGCGGTTATTGTTCCACGCGATTTTCAAGCTTCTACAAAAAACATTCTACGGGTGGATAATCCCCAGCTTGCTTTTGCCATGGTTTCGAACCTTTTTTATTCCCCTTTAAAACCGGAACCCGGTATAAATTCATACTCATATATCGGCAAAAACTTTTTATGCGGCCGGGAAGTGTCGATAGCTCCTTTTGCCGTGATTGGAAATAATGTCACTGTTGGTCATTGTGTGGTACTTCATCCCAACGTGGTTATCGGCGACAACGTTGTCATTGGAAATGATGTGCAGATTCACCCCAATGTGACAATTCTTGAGCATTGCACAATAGGGAACCGGGTTATAATACATGCCGGGACCGTTATCGGGAGTGACGGTTTCGGTTTTGCTCCTGACGGAAAAAAGTATTACAAGATTCCCCATACCGGTATTGTCCAAATAGATGATGATGTGGAAATTGGTGCGGGGAATACAATTGACAGAGCCACTTTTGGTAAGACCTGGATAAAAAGCGGAGTTAAGACAGATAATCTTGTTCACATTGCTCACAATGTGACCGTGGGTGAAAATAGTGTTCTTGTGGCCCAGGTTGCAATTGGAGGGAGTGTTAGCATCGGGAAAAACGCCATACTGGCCGGACAGGCAGCAATTGCGGACCATCTGATCCTGGGGGATGATGTGACCGTCGTCGGCCAGTCCGGAGTTGCAAAGTCGGTGCCCAGCGGTGAAACAGTGTCAGGATCACCCGCAATAACCCACCGATTGTGGCTAAGAGTACAAAGGATTCTACCCAGGCTTCCGGAGCTTAAAAGGAAGCTGGAGGACATAGAAAAGAGATTAAAGAAGATCGAGGAGAAAAAGAACTGAAGCAAGGGAGATTGGAACATGAAGAAAGCTTATGATATTCAAAGAATTATGAATTTATTGCCTCACAGGTATCCATTTATTATGATTGATCGAATACTTGAGTTGGTTCCCGGCGAGAAGGTGGTTGCTCTTAAAAACGTAACTATCAACGAACCTTTTTTCCAGGGTCATTTCCCTGGGAATCCGATTATGCCCGGAGTACTTATTATCGAAGCCATGGGCCAGGCCGGAGCTTTGCTGGCTGCTGAATCCCTGCCCGGGGAGCAGCAAGATTCGCTGATATATTTTATGTCGATGGATAAGGTCAAATTCCGGCAACCTGTTGTTCCCGGCGATCAGCTTATATTTGAGATGAAATTTTTAAAAAAGCGTGCAAAGGTGTTCAAGATGTCCGGTGTTGCCCTTGTTGATGGAAAACGTGTGGTTGAAGCTGAACTGATGGCTTCTTTTGGAGAAAAGTAATGATACATGCAACAGCTATTATAGATCCAAAGGCTGAACTTGATTCCAATGTAAATGTAGGTCCGTATGCGATTATCGAGAAAAATGTTGTTATCGGTTCCGGAACGACCGTCGGTTCCCATGTCGTTATTCAGCCGTATGTTACAATAGAGCAGGACTGCCGGATATTTCAGTATGCTGCCATAGGGGCTCCTCCTCAGTCGTTGAAATTTAAAGGTGAAAAAACCCATGTTAAGATCGGACGTGGCAGTATTGTACGCGAGTTTGTTACGATTCACAGGGGAACGGAATTCGGCGGTGGTCTTACTGAAGTCGGTGAAGAGAACTTTTTAATGGCCTATACCCATATCGCCCATGATTGTATAACCGGGCGAAAAGTTATTTTTGCAAACAACGCAACACTTGCCGGGCATATTATTGTAGGTGATAATGCCACTATCGGCGGGCTTGTGGCAATACACCAATTTGTCAGGATCGGCAAGTATGCGTATGTAGGCGGAAAATCAGCAGTGGTAAAAGATATCCCACCCTATGTTATTGCAGCTGGTGACAGGGCAAAACTGCATGGATTAAACAGTGTTGGGTTGAAACGCCACGGGTTTTCACAAGAGACAGTATCTTTATTAAAAAAAGCTTACAGGATTATTTTCCGCATCGGGATTACCCTAAATGAGGCAATAGAAAGAGTCAAAGCGGAGGTGGAACAGACTCCCGAGGTGGTCAACCTGATCGATTTTATAAAATCTTCCCGGCGCGGGATTACCAGATGACCCATGACAAATGAATGCTATGCGGATAGGACTTATTGCGGGGGGCGGCCAGTTCCCCATCATTTTTTCAAAAGCAGCAAAATCCAAAGGATTTGCCATTTATGCGGTTGCTTATAACAATGAGACTGATCCTGGCCTGAAAAACCACGTTGATACTATTGAATGGATCCATCTCGGGCAGATCAATCGTATTATAAAGTTTTTTAAAAAGAACGCTGTCAGCCAGGCTGTTATGATGGGTGCTATAACAAAGACCAGGATGTTTTCGGATGTAAGGCCTGACGCCAAAGCCATTTCACTGATTGCCAGTATGCGGCACACACATGATGACGGGCTTTTAAGAGTCTTTGCCAGGGTTCTTGAAAAAGAGGGAATTAAGATAGAGGCTTCAACATTTCTCCTGCCGGATCTTCTGGCGCAAAAAGGCTGCTGGACAAAACGGAAGCCGACCCGATCCGAGAAGAATGATATCGAGCTCGGCTGGAGAGTGGCAAAGGAGATCGGGAGTCTTGATATCGGCCAGTGCGTGGTGGTCGGAGGCGGGTCTGTTCTGGCAGTAGAGGCTATTGATGGAACCGATGCTACCATAATGCGGGGCGGAAGGCTTGGCAAAGGAACTGCTGTGGTTGTCAAAGTCTGCAAGCCCGACCAGGACATACGATTCGACATCCCTGCGATCGGTGTGCAAACAATTAAGACCATGTATGAAGCAGAAGCAGAGGTGCTCGTTGTTGAAGCCGGAAAGGCGGTTGTTTTTGACCGGGAAGAGATGATCCACATGGCGGACGAGTATGGTATTGCCGTAATTGCTATGGAAAAGTAAAGGTTATGAAAAAATTACGTGTTGGTGTTGTGGGTGCAGGTTATCTCGGAAGATTTCATGCTGAAAAGTATGCTCGAATGGATGACGTTGAACTTATAGGCGTTGTCGATATCAACAAATCCCAGGCCGAGGATGTTGCCGGAAGGGTTAATACAAAGGCATATCCAAACCATCAGCACCTTTTTGGAAAAGTCGATGCTGTCAGCATAGTTGTCCCTACACCGGCTCATTTTTCTATTGCCAAGGATTTTTTGGAAAATAATATCGATGTGCTTATAGAAAAGCCCATGTCGGAAACCACTGAAGAGGCAGACGAGCTCATCCGTTTTTCAAAATCGAAAAATCTTATTATCCAGGTTGGGCATCTTGAGCGATTTAATCCGGCGGTTGTGGCCCTGCAGGATATTATTAAAAAGCCGATGTTCATTGAGTCGCATCGATTAAGTATTTACAAAGACCGGTGTACAGACGTGAGTGTTGTGCTCGATCTTATGATTCATGATATTGATATTATACTTAACTTTGTTCGGTCGGAAATCGTCGGTATCCATGCGGCAGGCATTCCTGTAATTTCCGGACATGTTGATATTGCCAATGCACGTCTTGAGTTTAAAAGCGGGTGTATCGCCAATGTTACAGCCAGTCGAATATCGACCAAAAATGAAAGGAAGATCAGGCTGTTTCAAAAAAAAGCTTACATATCCGTCGATTTTGCAAATCAGGGAATTACCGTTATTCAGCAGAACGATAACATTGAAGGT
>JAUWLP010000118.1 GCA_030613575.1 Desulfobacteraceae bacterium | reverse complement strand
ATAAATTTGAGCATTGTTGTTCCATATGAGTTTTGACCGTTGCCGGTTTTTTGTGATTATTCTCTTATCGCAAGAGTGTGGGTGGTTGTGATCTGCAGCAGTGACCAAAGGATCAGCTTATTTCCATGTACGTTGGAGATATCTCACGTTTCACACCAGACGGCATCACCCCAATATATTGTATAGTCATACAAATAAGAAAAGCGTGGAATTTTATTAACAATCCTCGCTTTCTAATTTATAGGTCTGATTGAACAATAATAGCCGTTATCCTCTAAATGTCCGATGTCAAGGGCTGACCCCATTTCCCTACAATTTATTTCTTTAACTCCTTTTATATCGAAGATTAGCTTGGGTTTACGATTAATTTGAGTCCACAAATAAATCCCTTTGCTCCTTCAGCATCTAATTTTATATCAAGGACATAGGTCTGAGGTTTCCCAGGAATTGCGAACCTTATAAAAAAATCTATTGTTTCTTTACTGCGGAGAAGGACGGCTGGCATTCCATAAATTTCCCACATCGAATTGGTTAAATTCATATTAATGTTTGTAGTCCCACGGCCAAGTCCCCACAAATCACTATTAACTGTATATTCTTCCTTCCATTCCCTTGTCCCATCTTCTCTATCAATGAACTGCTTGTGTTTAAATGCTTCCGGGAATTTTACTGAACACATAGGCGTTTTGAATGACAAATTAGAGTCATTGAAGATCCTAAAGTAGACTTTTTGGTTTTCACCTTCAGGTTTGATTTCTAATTCCTCCACAATTTTGTCACCTTTAGCAAATCCCATTTTAATATTAGGATTTTCTCTCTTCACTAATCTTTTATAATACAGGATAGCAAATATTGCGCTGATGACAGCAGCTAATGCACCAATAACTATAATCAAATTCATAATGTTCTCTCCAATCCACTTTATTACAATTTTAGCTTCATGTATTAGCATGACCCCATTCTTTCTTTGCCTATATTAAAAGTATATATTCCTAAAATATAATATACATCATTATCACAGAAGTTGATGATGAATTATGAGTATAATTTTATTCCGTTATGAATATTGCACGAAAAATCAGCATTGCGCGCCCTAAATTTACCACAACGCTCCGGGTGAGGCGCTGTAACGTTCAAGAATTAAAAGACCTTAACGGAAAACCGCGATATTCACGCCGTCTACCCCACCCGGTTGTTAGCATTTAAAGACACTAATCCCCCTGCTCTTTAACAAAAAAACGCACCCATATGGTATCTTTATACCCATTTCTTGGTTCACAGACAGGAAGTCCATTGTCGGGGTTCAGGTCTTCATTTTCACATATTTAAGATAGAGTGCGCACTTCTTGCCATAGTGCTCGATGATTAATACCAGCTAACCAGCGTGGATTACAATAGATAGTGCTGATTTTTATAAATTATGGTGAATCCCACATTTTGCGGTTTGCCCAAAATCTAAAAATTGCAGATACATTGAGAATACCTCACAAAAGTCCGGCTTGTCAAAACCTTTGATCGCTTGATAATATCTTAGCATTTCAACTGATTCAAAAACCTGCGATATGTCTGACGGTGGCCACTATGTCTTTTGTTTTTGCCAGTCCTTAAATTCACCAGGGCGGAGTCGGTAACGGGCAAAGTTTCCCTCGTGCAATGCGGCTATTTCTTCTTTGGCGATCTTGAAAAAGTGTTCACGGTCATTCTCCGGCACCAGGTCGGTCGGCAAGCAGGGTTTCAATGGGGTATAGATCCTTTTCTGAAATGTATTTTGGCATTTTTTTTGTCGTGAAACATGTTTTACGCGACAAAACAGTCTTTTATTTGTCGCAAGTCAAGCTTTTATGACACATTAACTGTCACGATAATGTGGGCCTCAGGTTAAAACGACAAAAAAGGGGGAGTTAACGGATCAAAATCCCCAAAAGGGTTTAGAAAAGAGGGGTATTTACGATTGCGTCACTGATTTTGTCCGGATGTCTCGCCGCCATGAATGAGTTTTATCGGCCCCTTGACAGGGTTCAGGTGTCAGGGTTCAGGGTTCGAGGTTGAAAAGAAATAGTGATATTAAACATTACTTGACAAATATTTCGTCATATGTCATTTTATATGACGACTTACATGTCATAATACTGTCATGAGTGAAAACATCCCATATATCAAGCGGTTGGTCGATTTAAATGTCTTGTTGGATAAGAAGTCGCATTTTCTGCTCGGGCCCCGCCAGACAGGCAAGACATTTTTAATTCATCGTACACTGAAGAACGTTCGGGTCTATGATCTTCTGGACTCAGAGATCTATCTGGCATTAAGTCGAAACCCGGGGCGTATTTCTGAAGAACTACAGCCACAAGACCGCATTGTTGTAATCGATGAAATTCAAAGACTTCCGGAGCTTCTAAATGAAGTTCACCGTCTCATCGAAACACGAGGTATTCGTTTTCTGCTGACCGGATCAAGTGCGCGTAAGCTTAGACGCGGTGGAATCAATCTGCTGGGCGGCCGGGCGCGAACCAAATACCTGCACCCTTTGACATATAAAGAACTGAATGGGCATTTTGATTTATTCCTGGCAATAGAACGGGGACTGATTCCCTCGATCTACTTTTCAGATGATCCGCGTGCCGACCTGCAAGCATATGCCGGTGCTTATCTTCAGCAGGAAATCCTTGCTGAAGGGGCGACGCGTAATATACCGGCATTTAGCAGATTCCTTCGAGTCGCCGCACTCTGCAATGCCACGATAGTCAACTTTACCAACGTTGCCAACGACGCCCAGGTAGCAAGAACAACGGTTTACGAGTATTTTGAAATACTCAAAGATACCCTAATTCTCTATGAGTTGCCGGCCTGGAGGAAATCAAAGAAAAGGAAGCCTCTGGCTTCTTCGAAATATTATTTTTTTGATGTAGGCGCAGTGGCTGTGCTGCAGGAACGGGAGTTCAGAGCCGGTACACCGGAATTCGGTGAGGCATTCGAGACTTACCTAATGCATGAACTGAAAAGTTACAGCGACTATATATCCGGCGAGCAGCTGAGCTATTGGCGTTCTACTTCCGGTTTTGAAGTTGATTTTATCATTGGCGACCATACTGCCTTAGAAGTAAAAGCCAAAAAAAACCTCTCTCCCAATGACATTAAATCATTGCGAATGCTGGCGGAGGAGGGCAAACTGAAAAGATATATATGCGTTAGTATGGAGCCACGAATGAGAAAAGTTGACAACATAGTTATTCTTCCATACAGGGAATTCTTGGAGTCGTTGTGGAACGGAGCGTACACATAGCATATCTAAGATTAGCAGGAACATCGACTTCACCGGGCCTCCCAGTCAGAGGATTCCCAGGGATTTGGCCCTTTCAATCGCACTTTCAGAAACGAGGCGCCCAAGAAAAATTGATAACGGCGCAATATCCTGTTCCACACTCCCGCTTTCCAACGCATTCATATAGTTGTCTCGTTTTTCAAGTGGAATAACGGTCCAGGGGTATCAGTTTAAAAGCAGATCGGCTGCACCCAGCAGGGCCGCGTTTTGGGATCGTCCAGGAAAGACCGGGATATTCAGTTGGTCTTCTACTTCACGATGGAAATACTCTATTGCGCCAGAAATGCCACCCAAAACCAATAAAACATCAGCACCGAAATCATCGACAAAGGAGCGAAGAAATAGGCCTAAATCTTCTCCAAATTTTTGAAACACTGAAATAAGAGAGGTATTGCCCTGTTTGATATCTTCTGTAGCTTCTGCCACATTTGAGTAGTAAAAACCTCTTTTATAAAAGCGTTCAATTAATCCTCTTGTCGAAAAAAGGTCATCAGCACGTTTTCCATTAAATTTGAAAGGAAATAATTCTGCGTTTGAAGGTATCCCCTGCCCTTCATGTACAGAAACCCCATTAACAATAAAAGCGGCGCCCAGCCCCGTTCCAAGAGTAATGCCAATAACGCGGCCAAAATCTTTACCGGCGCCATAATTCGCCTCACCAAGAATAGCGGCTTCTGCATCATTGCAAAAAAGAATGGGTTTATCAAAATCAAGTATTTTTTTTAATTCATCTCTTATATCCACTTGATAGAGATTATCATATTTTGACTGTCCCTGAATAAGGCATAATCCATTCTCATAATCAAATGGTCCGGGAAATCCAAATGCAATACCGATGAATTCATTAGGATTCACTTTATGCAAATACATTTGAATAATTTTGACAAATACCTGGAGAACATCCTCTTTTGAAGTCTGACTATTGATAGGCGTATGATTAACAAAATATACGGATCCGCCGGAGTTCACCAGACCGCTCTTAACTGAGCTCCCGCCCACATCCAGGGCAATGACACTCGTTAAATTATTTTTCAATTGCCAACCCTTAATATTTTTTTAATAAATCTTTACTCATCTGTGTAAATCTGTGTCCCAAAAAACATCTTAAAACCTATCATTCCTCAATCTGGGGGCAATAAGATCGATGATCAATGCGGCTGTCCACGAAAAATCCTTTTCTCCGAGTCCTCTGCCGGAATCAGGATCGTAATACTCATAAAATCCATGGCGATCAGCCAGAGTAATTAATGAATTTTCAATCCAGTCTGAAAGCTCGGTTTCACCATACTGTCTAATCCCCTGAGCCAAATACCAGTTTATATTGACCCAGACAGGGCCTCTCCAGTAAAATTCCCCATCAAAGTCGACCTGACACATATCATAGCTGGGTATGGCAACACAGTCCATATCCGCTATACAGAAGCAATGGGTTCGAAGGGTATCCAAGACCCTTTTTCCCATGTCCTTGTCCGGGATACCGGCAAATAGGGGCATATATGAAAAAATGGTATCCCTTTTTATATGTCTCTGGTTCACAAGATCAAAATTATAATAAATGCCTTCAGTTTCATCATATAATTTTTTATTTATGGCTGTTTTGAGTTTATCTGCTTTCTCATAGTGAATGTAAGGATCATATCCTATGGCTTCTGCTATCTTCCCAAGGTCTCGTTCGGATTTACAGAGAATAGAGTTAAAAAGGACTCCCTGGATTAAAAACGGATGATTTCCCGAGATTTTTCCCCAATTATAATTATTTTTATACAAATTTTCAATAAGATACGAATACTTTTCAATATAAGTGCGCTTGGGCCGATCTCCCTGTTCCGCCAGCTCATCATATTTTTTTTGCATACTTAAAGCCCATTCACTTGTGTCTGTTATGGCAGCAAGGGGTTCATCCCACAGCGGGGCATTATCAAGTCCTGATTCCCAGGGATGGACAATAGACACAAGATTTTCAGATTGCGGGTCACGCTCAGTAAAATAAAAATCATGGAGTTTTTTTAGTTTTGGATATATTTCCTTCAAGAATGACAACGCTCGTTCCCTATCAGGATCAAGCTTTGCTGACGCAACGATCATGGTGGCATGTACAGGGGGCTGGCTGACACCTGAAGTAAAAACGCCGGATGGAACTTTTCCTGAATTATCTGCCTTCCAGTAGTTCGATCCCGGAAAATGATGGGTATACTCAGGGTTGAAAATAATATGCGGAAGAAAGCCGTCACTCCATTGTCCCCTGAAAAGTGATCGAAGTTCGGTGTATGCTCTTTCAGGATCGTAGTGAAGATACCCGCGTGAAATAAACCCTGAATCCCAGTTCCAAAGATGGGGATAAAGTCGATTCGACGGCATGGTCCAGCCATTAAGCCGGTTTTTATCAAGCACGTTTCTGGCATTCTGATAAATTTTACTGAGCCGGCTATCAGTGAAATGGGGAATCAGGTTCCGGAAATCTGATTTTACCATCTTCTCGGCGTCTGCTGAAATTCCAAGAAGGTTTTTGAGACGATTTCTGTCCAAGCCGTTTATGATTTCTCCTTTCACCACAACGACAGGTATGGACAGTCTGCCGGTAAGTCTTTCTACATCCTCCCGGGCAGATTCGGTTTTCGTCACATCTTTGCCCAAATATTTGATTCCATTGGTGTCCAGATATGAAAGCAGTTGTCTGCAATGAGGACAGGCCGGAGAAAAATAAACGGTAATTTCAGAGTCTTCTTCGGGACTTGATGCTTTTTCAATCTTCGCCTTTCCTAATTGTATGAGGGATGTATCATTTAAAATTTTCCCGATTTTTGATAAAAGTTTTGGTATATCTGGCACTTTGCCCTGAGAAAACACCTTTTCGTTCACAGTCAGGATAGGGGCATGCCACCCGCCACGCCAGATAACCTTCCAAAAATTATCCAGCCAGGGGACAATCCGCAGGGAAACCGGCTTTCCACGAAGCTGTTCGTTCATAAGCCTCTGAAGGATTGCGTAGGAAATATCACACTCATTGCAACGGTTTTTGATGCGGAAAAAAAGAAATTTCCCTGCATACCGGTAAAGGGTTAATCTTACAGTTTTCTTTTTCGTCATGGTATTGCCATTTTAATTCTCGCCCTTTATCTTTTTTATGATTTTGGGAATGAAAAACGAGAAGATAAAGAGTCCTATTGAGAAGAAAACCTTAAAGGATATCAACTCTCCCCAGTTGCCGGAGGCCCATACATCTTTCAGCGTCCCGATAAAAAAGGTGAAGATAAACGTGCCGACGATAATCCCCAGACCGGTTCCCGTAACATAGTCCCAGAATCGGACCTTGGTCAGCCCCATGCCAAAGTTCATAGGCGTAAAGGGAAAATAGACTAACCTAAGGTACAGGACTGTGGCAAAGCCGTTTCGTTCGATGGCATCGTCATATTTTTTCAGCCTGTCACCGATTAGCGAAGCGGCAAATTCCCTTCCCAGAGTTCGTCCAATAAAGAAGGCAGCGCTGGCACCGATCATTGCACCAATCCATACATATAAAAATCCCCAGTAGGCTCCAAATATGGCAGCTCCCAGGCCGGTCAACAGGGTGCCTGGCAAAAACAAACATACACCCACCACGTAAATTACAATATAGACCAGCGGCGCCCAGAGTCCGGCGGTATCCAGGAAACGGCCAAGAGCTTCGGCCGTAAGATAATTTTTGATCGGTGTAAAGCGGATCAATAAAATGGCTCCGATAATAAAGGCTGCAAAAATAATCGCCTTAAACACCGCTTTCGATGGTTTTTTTGTTGGTTGTTGTAAGGTTTCTTCCATTTTCATTTTCCTTTTAAGCGAATACCCTTTGAATGCATACAACGCTAAAACCCTATTCCGGAGTAGCGAAGTTGTGTCTATAAGTTTTATGTTAACTTATTGTCGTGTAAATCCTTAATGCCTTACAAAAATTAGCTTTATTTTTGAACTTTTTAGCGGCTTTTTGAAGAATGGGAATACTCTGTGTTCACCTGCCCGCTCGTGCCTTGCAATGGCAGGCGGGTCTGTGTCCAAAAAAGGAAATTCCTATACTATTTAATTAAAACAGATCGTAAAAAATGAATGGAATAGACCGGCCTGTATGTTTCGTCTATGGTGACGATGATTTTAAAGCCTGTCGAATCCGTTCACGAGCATCCGGAGGCAGAACAACGGTAGGGTCCAGAAAGTCTTCAGCCATTTGGGGGCTCCGGCAAAATTCTCTCAGCAACAGTAACTGATGCCGAAAGCGGGTACAGTACTTGCACATCAAAAGATGCATACGGATCAGCATCCGTTGATAAAGCGGAAGCCTGTGGTCCATGGATTCGGATACCCGACGTGATACCTCTTTACAATTGAACATCCAGTGAGACATTATCTGTTTTCTTCCTTGGTGTTATTAAACCAGAATGTTTCAAGGCAGCGTCTCAGATACGCTCTTGCCCTGTATAGCATTACCCAACTATTGGTCGAAGAAACCTGCAAAGCATTACAGATTTCTTTGGTACTGAGACCTTCCATTTCCCTGAGCATGAACACTTTGGACAGCCGGCCGGGAAGTTCTGACAGACATTTGAAAAGTGTGTTCATAAATTCATGCTGTTCGTATATTTTCGAAGGATCCAGATCCCATTTGCCTGGCGGGATTTTCCAGGTTCCACTGTTATGGTAGAACCCCTCAACGGTTTGGGTTACCGTATCGATATCGTCTATGGCTTGTTCCCGGTTCTTTTTCCTCAGGTAGTCCACAATTTTGTGCTTGAGAATGGCCGTTAACCAAGTCTTAACGGTGGAGTGGCCCTTGAAACTTTTACGTCCATGCAGGGCAGCCAGGAAGGTCTCCTGCACCAAGTCCTCAGCTACAGCCTGACCTTTGATACGTGCCAGCGCAAATCGGTACAAATAATCCCCATATTGATCGACCCAGGTTCCCGGATCCAGGTTAGGGTTTGTTGCTGAAATTTCTTCTGTTATTTGTGTCATGTGCGTCTGGCTTCATAGAACCAATGGAAAAGATTGATAAAAAAAGAAAAATTGATTGCATATTTCCAAGTTGACTATACTGTTAACAGTGTTTGATGAATTTAGCAAATAAATCATGGCACATATATTGACAATGGCAAAAGATGTACCACTATGTGTTATAAAGAGAGATTGTAACATACTCGATGAGGATGGTATATGTTTCCAATGTTCATCGATATATTATTCCAAAAGATAGCCTCCTGAGAAAGGAGTTACAATGAAAAAATTACGGGTTGGTTTAATAAGCTTCCTTCTATTGACTGGTGTATCCTGGGGACAGGATGCCATGTATTTCTAT
>JAUWLP010000136.1 GCA_030613575.1 Desulfobacteraceae bacterium | reverse complement strand
CCGGTCGTAAACATCTTTGAATCGTAAGCAATTGCATTGGGCGCCGCCCCCACCAGCAGCAGAAACGGCATGCCCGCCGTCACCAGGGAAGCAAAAAGAATCACTTCCGGTGCCACGCCAAGATAGGGAGCAATCACCAGTGCCACCGGCAGAGAGATGGCAATAGCTGCCACGTTCATAATAAAATTGGTCATAATCATGACAAAAAAAGCGATGCTCAACACGAAAACAAACCAGTTGGCTTTTTGAAACATGACCAGCCAGTTGACGGCCATCCATCTGGCAGCGCCGGTATCCCAGAGGCAGAAACCGATGCTCATGGCGCCGGCAAACAGCAGGATGATGTTCCACGGAACATCCTCGAGATCGTCGATATCGAGAATGCCGGTGATAAAAAACAGGATGGTTGAAATCAGGATGATGGCTGTCTTGTTAATCGGCTGTAACATCGGGACAAAGGAGCGCAGGGACATAACCAGGATACAGGCAAAGACGATGGCGGCAGCTATGATCTCTTTGCGGGTAATAGAGCCTAATTCGGCATTGAGAACTCTGGCTTTTTCCCTCAAGCCGGGGATGACCTTTTTTTCGGGTTTCATAAAGATCATGAAAAAACCCCACAGAAGAAACGTCATGAGCCATCCGATGGGGAACATATAATAGCTGAGCTGAAAAAAGGAAATGTTTCTCCCCACAATATCGTTATAAAAACCGACGGCCACGGCACCGCGCGCTGCTCCCAAAAGTGTCACGATGCTGCCGGCCCCGGCCACATAGGCCATGCCCATAAAGAGTCCTTTGCCGAATTTGGTGGGTTTGTCTCCTTCTCCGTAAAGGCTGTAAACCGCCAGCAAAAGCGGGTAAATTGTAGCTGCCACGGCCGTATGGGCCATAATGTGCGTCAGGGCTGCGGTAACCACAAAACATCCCAGATATATCATGCTGGTTTTTTCTCCTACGATTACCAGCATCTTGTAAGCCAGGCGTTTGGTCAGACCTGTCTTGGTAAAAACCAGTCCGATAACGATGGAAGCAAAGATGAACATTACCGAAGGATCCATAAAATCGTTAAAAGCCACCTTGGCCGGACGAATCAGGAAAAGGGCCTGAAGTACGCCGATGGCCAGACTGGTTACGCCGATGGGCACCACTTCAAAGACCCACCAGGTTCCGGCCAGCAGAAAAATGGCGATCGCCCCTTTTCCCTCCTTGCTCAAGGGAAAATGTTCTCCCATGGGATCTATGGCATCGGGCCAGGGAGATGAATAAAAAGTTACTGTAAACAGTGCTATTCCTATTGAGAGTAACAGATATCGTTTCCACTCGAACTTGCCTTTTTCAAGGACCATAGAAGCGCTTGTCATATACCATTCTCCTTGTCTGAAATATTATACCGGTTACTGATTCGTGTCGGTTATCACTTATGCCGGACCGCTTTGGTTGCTTATAATTCGCAGGCTTTCATAACTCGGACAATCTCCATAAACACATCGGTTTTCCTTAAGATTCCCACTATCTTGTCGCCTTTCATCACAAGCAAAGACTGATGATGTCCCATAACAAGTTGATTGATGGCCCTGTCCATGGATGAATCTTCATTAATGTATTCGCCTTCACCGGGGGTGTACATAAATTCTTTCACTTTTATCCTGGCGGCTTTTTTGCAAATATCATCCATGGGTTTGTCCCAAAAGCGGAGTTGTTCGAGCATAGTCTTTTGAAACTTCGAAGTTAAACCGAAACGGGATAATGATCCCGGAATACCCATTGTTTCAAATTTCGGTTCTAAAGCCCTAAGTATATCCAGCTGGCTCACTTTGCCGACAATATTATCATTTTTATCATATATCAGAACTGCCCGGTGCGGATAGCGGGACTGATCAAATTTTTCTTGTGATTTTTCCAGGGCTATGACGGTCTCAAATAAAGTGGCCTCTTGAGAAACCGTTGCATATTCCGCAAGCGGAACCATCAATGCTTTTACAAGTTTCTTTTTCATGCCAACCCTCCTGAATCGTTGGATTTAGTGCCTTTTTCTTTAGGGATAAATGTTTAGGTTGGAAATTTGCCGGCAGGATGTTATAGATATTTTCCTGTGTGTCGATGTTCTCAAAGCCGTTATTTTCTGAACCAATCCCGATATAATGTGTAGGCAAATTTTAGAAATGGCCTTGAAGTGAACTGCGTACATTCGCTATCAAGGCTATTACAAGCCATCACCAGCCTCTTCTTTTGAGAAGGTCTTTAATTTCAGCTTGGCGAATACGCTCTTCATGTTCAGCCTTAATTTTATGAGCGCTCATGATTTTTTCCACCAGGCTCTCTGTCTCGGTAGGCTTCATAAGATAATCGTAAGCTCCTAATTTCATGCCTTCAATGGCAGTATTAACCGTTGCGTTACCGGTGAGCATGATGACAGTGATAAGTGGCTTTAACTCCTTGATTTCCTTTAAGGTTTGAATGCCGTCTTTTCCAGGCATAAGAACATCCAAAACAATTACGTCAACGTCGGATTCCCGGATCAGGCCCAGGGCTTCATCCCCGTCGAGAGCGGTTTTAACATCAAAGTTCCGCATCTCTAAACGCTGGGCCAGGGTTTCAACAAAATCTTTTTCATCGTCTACCAACAGTACTTTGATTTGCATTGATTGTTCTCCCGTAAACCCATTATTCTTTTTCCTCATCCATAATTTTTTTGGCTGTCTCAAATTCGCCGGCTTCTGCAAAAGTAGCCGCCACCATAGAAGATTCAAATTTACTTTTGTAGGCCTTTACTATTGTCCGCATGAGCTTTTCGAATTCCACAGGTTTTTGCAGATATTCAAATACGCCCAACCGTCGGGCTTCTTTTTCATCTTTTTCCGATCCATGGCCTGTCAACATGATAATCTGAACGCCGGGGTAGGCCTTTTTTGTACGCCTTAGAACTTCCAGCCCGTCAATGCCGGGCATTTTTAGGTCTAAAACCATGACATCCGGAAGATCTTCGTCCATGATCTTAAGGGCTTCTTCCCCGTTTAATGCAACATCCGATTTCACATTCCGCATCTCGATTCGTTCGGAAAGGGTCTTTACGAATTCTTCTTCATCATCCACCAATAAAATTTTCATTTCTTTCATTTTTGTCACCTTGCTTTATTTTTTAAAAGTTTTCGAAAAAGAACCAAATTAGCGTTATTTTTTCGGTTACCCAATACCAGCTTTTCCAGCCTTTGTAAAGCGTGATCGGAAACCAAATCCAGGCAAACACCAAACTCTACCGGCCTATCTCTTCCGGAAAACAAAGCACAATACCATGTTCGGTTTCATCTAAGTTAGCAGATCCTTCCAGACAGGCAGCGATTTCTTGTAAAACCGGCCATTTTTCGGATTCGGATATGTTCCGGGCAAACTCGGATTGCACGGGCAGATCCCCTTTACATACCACGTGAACTGCGTTTTTTTCCTTAGTTTTACGGATCCCAATATTAATTTCCCCGCCCGCAGACATAACATTCAAACAGCATTCCAGACTCGCAAACAGGGCCATTTGTAATTGAATGTGGCGAGTAACAAGAGTAACGGGTGGACCTTTTTGATTTAAGGGCACGGTTTTCAAGACAACGTGCTTAAGTCTGGCAAAGCGCTGCGCCAGTGTAATCAGTTGTTCGATGGTTTCCTGAAGGTCAATTTTCGCTATGGTTTCATCGGTGCTATGGGCAAATTTGTTGAGCCGGTCTGTTAATCCAACCCCTCGCTCAATCTGGTCTTTTATTCTAACCATAGAATTTTGAATTTTCTCCTGATATTTAATGATAGCTTCCGGTGAAATTGACATGATGTCTCCCATTAATCCGGATGATTCTCTGATAATGGCCAGAACGTTCTTCAGTTCATGCGTAATACCGGCCGTAATTTTTCCGAAAAAGGCGACTTCTTTCTCTGCACATTTATTCATATTTTCACCTCATTAAAGAAAGACGGCTATGGGTGACTTTTTATGGCCTCTTGCATTTTTTTTATTAACTCTTCGATATTTATGGGCTTCATCAAATAATCGAAAGCTCCCAGTTGCATCCCTTCAATACCCTCGTCTGTGGATCCTCTTCCGGTCAGGAGAATAACAGGAATTTGGGGGTGTTGAGCTTTGATCCGTTTAAGGACTTCAAGTCCTCCGAGACCCGGCATCATTACATCCAGAATTACAACCCGGGGTGGATCAGTTTCAATCATTTGCAACGCAATTTCACCGTCTATGACAGATCGAGCTTGAATCCCTCTTAATTCAAGCCTCTCTGCCAGAGTTGTTACAAACTCTTCTTCATCATCAACTAGTAATACTTTTAAGTTTTCCATTTTATTCTCCTGGAACAATCTTTGCCTTTTCGGGCAAATAAACTGTGAATATAGTGCCTTCTCCTTGCTTGCTCGTGACCTTGATGTCTCCGCCCATTTTTTTCACAATACCATAAGTAATCGCAAGGCCCAAACCGGTGCCGCCTTTTTGTTTTGTTGTAAAAAAGGGGTCAAAGATGTTTTTGAGAGTTTCCCCAGACATGCCGCTTCCATTGTCCTGGATAGAAACTCCCACGGTATCTGAGTCTTCTTCCCATGAGGTGATCACTATCTGACCCTCATCTTCCACTGCGGCAAAGGCATTGGAAAGAATATTCAAAAAAACCTGCTGCAGCTGTCCCCGGTCGGAAAAGATATAGGGAAGATTGTCTGTCAATTGAAGTCTCAATTCAATATTTCGATATAAAGCCTCCTTGTCCAGAAAACCGAGTGTTTCTTGAATAAGTTCATTTAAATCCAATCTTACGAGCTGAACTTCCATACGCCGTGCAAAACCCAAAAGGCGATGTGTAATCTCCTTGCATCGTTCAACCGATTGAAGAATCGAATCTGTCAGTCCCAGAAATTTTTCCTTTTTCCGGAATTGATCATCATATGAAACCAGGTCTTTCATTAAGCCCGCTTTTTCGTTTATAATAGCCATGGGATTGTTGATTTCATGGGCAACGCCGGCAGCCAGTCTTCCTATTGATGAAAGCTTATGCGTATGTTGGATCTCACGATAGGCTAATTCACGTTTTTCATCGGCATCTTTAACCCGTTTCACAACAGTATCCGTGAGCTTGAAAACCACCAGAATAATCGTGACAACGCTGATGGCAAAAGTAAATAACATTTCACTTCTGAGCGTATACCATGGCTTCAAAAGAGCGGAACGCTGTTTGGCAAGAACCATAATATAATCCGACCTTGTAAATGGGGCATAGGCTACCAGCATTTTACGGTTTTGGGGATCTACTTCCTCGACGACAATAGACCCATAATTTCCCCTGGGAAACGGCACCGGATATTGATCCAGTATTTTTCCGTAAAATCTGGAAGGGGTTTGCAGGATCCCTTCACGGTTAATCAAAAAAGCATCACTTTCCTGATCCAGTCCCATGGAGGCTATAAGATTATCAAATTTGCTTGTATCAATGGTAGCGCGTAGAATCAAATAGCGGCCTTCTTCTGTTCGGCGCAGCACGGCAATGGCGACATGGGGGAATTGTCTGTAGCCCATGAATACATCGCTGATGTAATTGCCCTTTACTACGACTTCCTGGAACCAGCTTTGTTTTGAATAGTTTTTCCCTAAAAACTCGTAAGGCCCAATATAACTCAACTGGATACCTTTCTTATTGATCAAGCCCAAATCGACCAAACAACAATATTCATCCATAAGTGCTTTAAAAATACGATTCAAAGTCTTTTGGTCGGAAAGTTCTTCAAAAGAATAGGAAGAGGCGATAAATCTAATCACAGAAAGGCGTTCTTCCAGAAAAAGTTCAAAAGAGTGCTTGGTTTTGTTTGCCAGTGTTTTCAACGGATTGACAATTTCTTTTTTAAGGCTGGCCTGATATTCATGCTGGTAGATGACCGCCATTATGATCAGTGGAATTATGGTTATCAAAATCATCAATATAAAAATATTTCTTCTGAGTATTAGATAGCGATTTGCATTGTCATCATCAGAGTCATGTAAGAGACCTTTGGTTAAACGTGTCCATAAGTTTTTGGAGTTCATTATTCTTTTGCCCCCTCTTGTGGAAAAGTATGTCTCCGGATCGAAGCGTATTTTTCAAATGCGGCTTCAGAATCGTTTCCGAGGAAATATAACTGAATCCGGAACCTAATGTGCCGGAGACCCAAACAGGGCGAAACATCATTACCATGGGACAATATAGGTAATTTTTCCGGCATTATGTACTATATTATTGTTTCGATTTTGTACAGACTTTTTATCGTTCCATACCATATTATATGTTTATCATAGAGGGGAAAACTTGTAAACCGGCATTCATCCAAAAACGCTCACCAGTTCTCATTTATGAGGAATAATGCGATGGTTATCATTAAACGTCGGTGAGCGAAGCGAACGAACTTGATAGTATAGGAATTTCCTTTTTTGGACACAGATGAACACAGATTATCAAGATTTAAAAAAAAATAATATTATCTGAGCTTATCTGCGAAAATCTGTGTCCTATTTAACTTGATTCATACTAGATTTTCAATTGACATTGCATGAGAGGTGATATAAAAGAATTCGTTCGATTCTTTGTCAAATTTCCCGGTTTGGCTTAATGTCGGCAAATATGTTGATGAGTCTTTTGATTAATGAAGATTTTCGTTCAAGATCAAGGCATGCGAAAAAAATAACCACAGGCATATATTTGATATTCCGAGGATTATTTTTTGAGCATAACGCAGAGATTGTGTGAAAAGACCATTAATAAACAGACTCATTGATGAAATGTTGAAGATACCGATTTAGGAGGAAGAAATGGGGAAAAATGGTAAATTGTGGGTGATCATTCTGATTTGTTTATTTTCGTTGCCTGTATTGATATCCCCTGCTTTTGCAGATGTATCAGCCGAGGCTGCTTCAAATGGTCATGCCTGGTGGTTCTGGCCGCTGATCCTTTTTATAATAACTTTTATTATGGGAATACTTGCCGTACTTGGTGGTGTAGGCGGTGGTGTGCTATATGTTCCGATCATCAGCGGGTTTTTCCCTTTTCATCTGGACTTTGTTCGTGGTACCGGACTTCTTGTGGCCCTTTCCGGCGCACTGGCCGCAGGCCCAGGTCTTCTCAAGATGAACCTTGCAAGCCTGAGAATGGCAATTCCGGTCGCCCTTATCGCCTCCACCTGTTCGATTATCGGCGCCATGATCGGTCTTGCGCTTCCCACCAACATCGTTCAGATCATCATTGGAGCCACCATCCTCGGTATTTGTGTCCTAATGTTAACCGCAAAAAAATCCGAACTTCCGGACGTTCCCAAGGCAGACAGACTCTCTTCGGCACTTAATATATGC
>JAUWLP010000166.1 GCA_030613575.1 Desulfobacteraceae bacterium | reverse complement strand
AGTTCCCTAACGTCAGATATAACATTGTGGTGAACATTACCATAAAGATCATCCAGCTTGGGATCTCCTGCAAAATTAACGGTTATGGCATGAGCATATATGTTTTTCGAACGCGCCTCGAATATGGCTTTTCGTGTATCTTCAATTGCATAATTTTGCTTATAATCAACATCATTGGGAAACCCGTCACCTAAAATAATCAATAAACGGACTTTTGAAGAAACCTTTTCAAGTTGATGGGTAGCATGGCGGATGGCGGCCCCCATCCGAGTGCTCCGTTGGGGCGCCATGGCATTGATACGCCGTTTGACAGTATCATCCATATTTTCATCAAGGTCTTTTATACGAAAGTAATCAACTCCCAAGCGGCCGGTACCGGAAAAACCTGCGATGGCAAAAGCGTCTCCCACAAATCCCAGCGCTTCACAAAAAAGTACGATGGCTTCCTTCTCGACATCTAAAACGGTCGCATGTGAATCAAAAACAGCGTTCGCCGTTGAACGGGAAAGATCGACAAGCAGGAGTACGGCAACATCCCTGATCTGTTTAATATGTTTGATATACAGCCTGTCTGATGGAATTCTCCCCGCCTTTTTATCTATGGCAAAGTCTAACAGCGCCCGGTAATCGAACTCATCCCCTTCCACCCATTGTCTTAATCTTATAAGACCCTCTGGCTTCAACAGTTCAAAGGCATAGCGCATCCTCTTTACCAGCCCCCTGTGATGTCTCAATGTTAACTTATAAAAGTCGCTCTCTTTTTCGGTTAAAAATTTGTCAAGCACTCTCACATGAGAATGCAGGTAATCCTGCAAGTTGCAGTCCCATTCTTTGTGCCAGGAAACCGCGCCGGAAAAATCTTCTTTTTCAAGCACCGTAATGCTATCAGTGCCGAAAAGCCTGGACAGATCCAGCCAGGACAGGTCTATGGAAAATTTTTGTTGCGGTAACCGATGAGACCCGTGGTTTTCCCGAAAACAGCATATAATTTCTTTGAGGTCCTGATGGGAAACCATACCGTTATTTTCCATCAGGCGTTTTTTAATATCCGATTTATAGATGTTAAACCCCTTTTCCTCGATCATCACCTTTAAGATCCCGGCCAACTGTTCATATCCCCGATATGCCGAGAAAAAAAGATCAGGCCTTAATCTGCGGCCAAAGGGTGTTTGCATGGGTTTGTAAAATTCTTTAAGATCTTTTTTGAAATATAACGTTCTGTTCAAAAATTTTTCCATTTCCGGGTATATTTTGACAACAAGCTCTGCACAGGACTCGACCGTCGAATCCTTGGTTATTGTAGTTTCAAACAGATTTTTAAACATTTTGGCGTGAGTATATGTTTTAGTGTCCATACCAAAACGTTCTTCTTCGGAAATGCCGAGGGCAATCCACAGATACAAAAGAAAAACGATTTCAACCGGTTTATGCTTTTTAATCATACGTTCGGCTTCCCGTTGAAGCACGGGAAGGCTCTGCCGGATAAGGCCCGGATACTGTCGGTGCAACATAATTCTGATACGGCCGTGTTCGAAAATTGTGAACAGATCCGCTGCCAGCGCCTTGACCGGAAAATACGAGAAAAAACGTTCCAGATCAGATAGATCTTCCCCATTTTGGATTAAATCGAATTCCAAATCATAATCCTTTGATTCTGCAATTCGCCGGCATTTTTCTATGGCTTTTTCAAGATCAAAATCGAAGGTGCCGAACTCATAGTGTCCTGCTTCAAGTCTTGCAAGGCATTTATACAGGTGTATGTTTTGGGCTTTATGGGGAAACACGCTGATTTCATCCGGAAGGTATATGAACTTTCCGTCTGAACAGACAAAAATTATTTTATTGAATTCCTTTGTTAATGAATTCGGGAGCAAAGAAATTGGACGCACTGAAATTGAAAGACCGGTTCTGGCCATGAGATAACGGTTTAGCTGCTGCCGGACCCGGGAAATAGGAATGGCTATCTGCAGATCGGTGAAGGTATCGATCCCAAGTTTTGATTCCAGTGAAAGAAATTTTTTTGCAAGTTTCTGGTTGCGCTTTAATTTTTCGAGCCCCAGGGAAACAAAGTCGCTTAAAGCCTCTTTGGAAAGCAGATACAGTCCTTTCTCAAGTCCGTCCAGAAAGGAATCGGCCAGGTGAACATCAGCCTTTATAATACGTCGAAGCTGTTCTGTCTGCCAGGCTCGCCGTGAAGGAGAAAAAGAAAGCACGGCACCGGGCAGGATATGAGCAAAATGCTGGCTCCGGACATACGACATGTCCTGGGAAAAGGTGTCGCCAAGCAGGTCAAGGGTTGCGGATGCGGCTTCAATGTGGTTCCCGTTTAATAATTCCGACAGAACCTTAAGCGGATCTTTTAATGTATATGCTCCCTTGTTCAGCATAATCTCAAGGGTTTTCAGAAAGCGCTTTAAAAAAAGATTGTCCCCGTATTTTATCACCGGCACAAGATGCTCGGCCATAATTCGTCCCAGTGTTGGGCCTTTGCGTCCAAAGCTGCGGACCAGATCCCGGTAGCGATAAATTTTTTTAAGATCAACCTCCCCAATCAGATCGACATATCCCTTAGCCACCGCATAACCAAAAGAAATTTCAAGAGAAAAACCCCACAGGGTTTCTTCAACAAGCATGGCAATGCTTTTGCCGGAAACCGGACAGCCTTTCTGCTCCAGGGCGACCGTAATCGTCTTTGCCAAGTCCGGATCGGCAATAGCAAGCTGTTTGAGTGGATCTTTTTTGTGCATTGTTTCTTCCGCAAGGTTTTCCTGACATCTCATCCGGTTATTCTGTCATGGATTCCTTTATTTCAAACAGATTTCCGTCATAATCCTCGATGAAAACAATCAGATAATCTCCCCTGGGGATACGTTTTACCGTTAAACCCGCTTCTTCACACTTTTTTGCAAAGGATTTTCTGTCTTTTACTTCCAGACAGAGGTGAAGATAAGGTGTCTTTATTTTAGTATCAGAGACGGTAACAAAGACCTCAATCCTAAAATCCTCGTTCCCATAGAGAATCATTTCACATTCTTGAGATATATCAAAAAGTTGTTCTCCAAACGTCCTGTTCAGCGTTCCGGATTTTATCTTTTTCAGCCCAAGGATCCCCTCATAGAATCTGTCGGCCCTTTCAATGGAACTGCAGACCATAGCCATGTGATGTAGTTTCATTATTTTTCCATTTCTTTATTCTTATATTCAATGGATACTAACAAAAATGTTTGTCCCCCCTTTTTTGACTGAAACCACAGGATGCTTACTCTAACGTTGCAAAAGTCGAGGATATCGCAGGTCCAAGGCATCAAGGCCGCAGCTGTAGTCGTCTACCGCAAGGTCTTGATAACGCAGGAGATGCGATGTCATCGGCTTTCCTGAAAGGTAAACAACGCAGCAAAAAAGGTGTTTTCATTGGATGCCACCAAAGGTTAGATCTTATGGTGGTTGCTCCAATCAACGCAAAGCCTTTTTTTAAGCCGTTTAACGTATAATCTGCTGTGTTGTTTATGCAACGATAGGGTTTAAGCGAATGACAGTTAAAAAGCAAGGGGAAAATCAGTGGTAAATGCCTCCCATGGAAGGTTTTGCCTGGGGTGTTTTAATCGGGGCCTTCATCGGAAATTTCATGGTTCAGATTTGGGGTGCAAGGAAGGTCGGGATGCGGTTCACAATGGCTTTCGATTTCATGCACCCGGATCTATTGCTCTATGTTCGAGTGACAATTCCCTTGATGATCGGCTTGTTCAAATTGGGATGAAGCGGTTGCTTGATTTTAATCCTTAGACCGAGACGTGAACCCCGGGGAATGCGCCAATCCGAAATTTTCTTTTGCCAAACAACAATAAAAAAAATCTTGACCTGGGGTTAAATTTTGCTTACGATAATGTAAGAATTTTATGTTTTGGCAAGAAATTATTGAGAGGGGAAATTAATGCCGACTTCCACACTTACCAGTAAAGGCCAGCCCGTCATTCCCAAGGCCGTCAGGAATCCTTTGGGCCTGCAACCCGGCGATAAACTCGACTTTGTCGTTCAAGACAACGGGGATGTTTTGATTCGACCCGCGGTATACGATGTTCAGCGCTTAAAAGGAATGCTATACCGTCCCGGGAGAAAGCCGGTGACAATAGAAGATATGAACCTCGCCATAAAACGGCGCAAAGGCAAGATCTGATGAAGGGTTTGGATACCAATGTTCTGGTTCGATATCTGACTCAGGACCATCAGAAACAGGCCCGATTGGCCGCAAAAGAAATCGAAGGGGCTGCAGCAAAAGGTGAAAAACTGGTGATACAGCCAATCGTGTTATGTGAGTTAGTTTGGGTTCTTGAAAGCGCATATGATTTTGGAAAGCCTCAGATTGTTGCTGTTCTAGACAGCATCATGATAACGGCCCAGTTTGAGATTGTAGACAAGGATACGGTATGGCAGGCTTTGAATGATTATCATAAAGAAAAAGGCGATTTTTCAGATTATTATATTGGCCGTTCAAATGAGAAGGCCGGAGCAAATGTCACGTTGACATTCGATAAATCCTTAAAAGATAACAAACGATTCAGTCTTATCGGCTCTTAGCCTAACAAAAGATTCAAACGGATTTTCTTAAGATTTCGATTAACTCTTCATCGGTTAATTCAATAGGATTTCCTTTCATACTGCTCGCTTTTTTAGCCCCGGCGATCATTTCAGGAAAGTGAGCTTCCGTGATTCCGAATTCGAAAAGCGGCGATACATCCAGTGCGTTGCACAGATCGTGAATCCAGTCAATTCCGTCTGTTGCCCCAGCATCTGGTTTGCCGGTCAAAAGGCGGGCGACTTCATCATAGCGTGATAGGAACTCAAGGGTGCCTCTACGCTGTAGCGCTTTGAAATTTACTTCCATGACATGAGGAAGCAGGCAGGCGCAGATTACGCCATGCGGTATTGAAAACATGGCACCCATCGTGCCTGCAAATCCGTGAACCGCTCCCAGTTTAGAGTTGGCAAGCGCCAGCCCTCCGAATAGACTGGCAATCGCCATGTCTTCGCGGGCTGCCGTATCGCTTCCGTTTTCAAATGCTCGACGCAGAGAACGGGCGACTCGCTTCAGGCCTTCACGGCACAAGGCATCCGTTAATGGATTGGATTGCAAGGAAACAAAAGGCTCCAGAATTTGGGTTAGGGCATCCAGTCCGGTGCTGGCGGTCAAAGATGGAGGCATGGAATACGTGAGTTCAGGATCGATGACGGCAAGATCCGGCAACATCGTGGGGCTGCGAAGACTAACCTTAACCCTGTGTTCTGTTGATGCCAACACCGAATTGCGAGTGACTTCGGCACCGGTTCCGGCGGTCGTCGGTATCGCGATGCAGGCGGCCGAAGCCTGTGTCAGTGGTTGTCCCTGACCGATCACTTCCAAATAGTCCATAATATCGCCGGTATTGGTTAACAGGGCGGCAATGGCCTTGGCGGCATCAATGACACTGCCACCGCCGATGCCGATGACAACATCGCAGGCTTTTTTACGGGCAAGTTGAACCCCTTCAAGGGTCATTTCTATGGTGGGTTCACCGGGAACACCAAAAGTAAGGGGTTGCATGCCGGTGGTTTTAAGTAAATCCAGCAATGGTGCCGCACGTTCAGTATTTTT
>JAUWLP010000004.1 GCA_030613575.1 Desulfobacteraceae bacterium | reverse complement strand
CTTGTAAGTCATTGATATTATTAGTTGGATGGCGGAGAGAGAGGGATTCGAACCCTCGGTAGAACTTGCGCCCTACACTCGCTTAGCAGGCGAGCGCCTTCAGCCGACTCGGCCATCTCTCCGCAAATCTTAGATCACTTATACACAATTCAGAGATATTTTGCAATGTTTTTCATCCCGCCTATCGGCGGGACTCGAGACGCAGAGTTCGCAGAGCAAAAATATCTTTTCTTTTCTGGTGAGAGGCCAGAAAAGAAAAGATATTACAGCGTGATAGCAGCGAAGATAGCGGAAACACACATAAAAACGCCCTTGTGAACAACATTCTTTGTCGGGCTCAGCATGTTGTTATTTGTTTTCCTTCCTCTCAAAGGAAAACAAATCAAAGAATAAACTCTGCGTTCTCCGTGGCTCTGCGGTTAGAATTGTTTTGTCAAAGACCCTTTCAGGGTCACCATCAAGCCACCCTTTTTAGGGGTGGTTATTGACTGTAAAAAACTCCTTCAAACCCATCATTCCATTACTCCATAATTCCATTATTCCAATTGTGAGCGAAGCGAACTAACTTGTATGTTTTAATGAGGGGGAAAATATGAGGCAAGGAAGATAAAAATGAAATCGGGTGAGAACACCCTGAAAGAAAAAGGGGATTTATATATATCTAATTGAAAACAATCAAATAATGCGAATCGGGTGGTTTAGTCCGAAGCTCAGTTATGATATTCTGAAGAATCGCTGCAAGAGTTTGAAGTGAACTAAAGTTTAAAGTGAGCTAAAGTTAAGGAATTCTGTCAATTATATAAAATCAGCGGAGCGAAGCGACACCATAACTTTAGGCACTTTAGATCACTTTAGGCACTTTAGATCACTTTAGGCACTTTACACTTGTACGGCTTTAAGTACAGCCCCTTTCAGGGGCAAACCAAAGCCTGGTCCTTTGGGCCAGGATTCTTTATTGATTGTGTATCTTTTGAGAAAACTATCCAATTGAGATGCCTGGTGGGACGTCATTTCCCCAAACTGTACGCCTCGCTGTATAGTTATTAAGTGACTGGAAGAGGTCTTGCCGGCTGCATGAGAAGCATGGGAAACCCAAACAGTTTTACACTGCACATTCTTTAAATACGTCAAACAGATTCTATCTTGGGCAAACAATACATCCAACTCAAATGGTTCATTTAATTCGCTATTTTTGTCAATATAACGAAAGGCAAGCCCGCCTTTGCTGATATTTATGATTTGACAATATTTATGCTTAGCAACAGAGGGATTTTCACCCATGCTCATATCCATAGTTTGTTTCGGTTTTATAGGCAATGTCTTGATCATAGCAATTGCACCGCTCTTAACCTTGAATCGTTCATGCTTTCTGCGCTCATTAAAGTCTTTTATGTTGGTCATAGCTAAAGATCCTATTGTTGGAATGAAAATACGGTACGATGACATGATTTCCTTTTGAATCGTTTCCGATGATCGTTAAGCAAAAAATCATTTATTTAATTCGATTCAATTTCTATGCCAATTTTTGTTTTGTAATTATAAAGTGACGAAAATCCTCAATTGATGGTGGTTTATGAGAATCTGTTTGTAAGGAGTGGGGAATTTTTTATGGCAGATGGGATTAAAAATGCACAGAAAAATGTGCATAATGCACTGTTTTATGTGCATAACTCTGATTGTTTAAGTCACATATAAAGATGCGGTTTTCAGGGTGATTAAAGAAAAATGGTGAGAAGGCGTGGAGGACAAGAAGAGCAGGAGGTGAGAAAGGTGAGGACATACTGATGTTCATAGTTCTTTTGCATGTCTTTTTGTCACGTGGGCTTTTTTAAGTTCTTTGAGATGCCTCACATCAAATGTATATGCTCTGCCTATTTTATGCGCCAATACTCGACCTGTTTTGATCCATCTCCTAAGTGTTACAGATGATACACCAAGATATTCCGATGCCTGTTTTAGATTAAAAGGTTTGCTTGCAATTTCATCCTGCCATTCTTTTATGTTCAGAATTTCAGGGAGATCGTGATGAGCGCCTTTTACGCCGAATTCTATGATGTAACGCACGACTTTTTCTTTTTCCTCCATTGGAAGATGGTATATTTCTTTTATGATTTTTTCTGCTGTTGGCATTTTAACCTCCGATTTCTTTTAAATATCTTTTCAGGTTCTTATAAAAGTTTTCATGTGGACCAACCTGGTACAAGACAAGAGAATTGTTTTCAAGCTTATAAGCTATCAGGGTCAATTGGCGACCCATTGTGAACTTGTGGACCCTAAAGCCCTCCAAGTCGCCTTTTTTAAGTTGGCCGACCTCAGGATCTGCCAGGACTTCTTCGACCGTGTCCAAGATAACCTGCTGAAACTGTCGTGGAAGTTTCTTTACATACCTTTTGAACCGCGGCATCTGAAAGAGTTTCATGTTTTATTAAGTTATCATAGCTTATCATTTGTTGTCAAGAAAGAATAAAAACGGTTAACGACTCATTGTACTCAAAAATCATATTTTTCATATGGCTTCTTGCCATTACGTTTATCTCACTTGTCGATTACTCATCCGTGAGCTGCCTAAATCTGTCAAAAGGGTTTGGTACGGGTTTCTGGCTGCACCTTATCGGTTATTTTATTGCAGGGGCGCTATATGTTCTTGCCTTTGGGAATAAACGTCAAAAGGTTGTCCTCATCACCTTTTTTGCCCTGTTCTTGCTGGGCGTTTTGTTCGAGATCGTTCAAATATATGTCCCCCACAGAACTTTCAATCCAAAAGACATTGCTGCAAACGGCTTGGGCCTCGCCGGGTTTTATGTGTGCCACATGATTTACTACCAGATTGAGGGATTAGGTCGCAAGATATAGAGAAGATAAGAAGGTTAGAAGATGGGAAAGTGGGAGGGCAGAGGACGGAGGACGGAAGTCAGGGGACAGAGGACGGAAGTCAGGAGTCGGAAGAATCTGCTGAAAAGCAATTCGCCTTCGGCGAAAAAGGAAATAAATCCTGAAGATCTTAAATATCCTGTCAAAAGGAAAATTTTTCAATAATTAAAATGTCAAAACCTGTTCGACATAATTTCATGATCGGTCTGATCGATTTCTTTTTGCTCAATGTCGCATTGTTCAGCGTACAGTTGATCAAAAGGGGCTCTTTAGAGCTATCAAACATCTATATGGCGCTTTTTGTTGTTTTCTATCTGGCCTGGCTGGCGGTCGCTTTGTTCATGAGAAAGTTCAGAAAGATCATTGGTAAAACTTTCTTTGACTCTCTTGTGCTGATCATCAAGTCGAATATGGCAATTGTATTCATCGTATCCTTTTCGATTGTTTTGTGGGCCCAACTGACTGCCGTATCCAGGATGCAAACCTTCGGCGCTTGCGGCGCATTTTTTCTTTTGGAGCTTGTCGGCTTTCTCTTCTTTTACATTGTCAGCGGAAATAAATTTTTTGATAAACAGCGTTCGGGGATAAAGGATAAAACAGCTTCTATAACAACTTACCACCCATTGGTTTTTATCGATGCTGTATTGCTGATTGCCATCTTTATAGGGATCAACTACATCAAGCGGGGCAGCTTTTCGCTCCCGCCCAGATATGACCAGATGATACTTATTTTGTACGGCCTGTTGTTTGCAACCTCTTTTATTGTCAAAAAATATGACAAAAACAATTTCAACAGCACGTACACAACAGCCATCGGCCCCTGCATCAAGGCGACCATTATCATGGGAGCCGCGCTTTCGGTGATCGTGTTTGCCTTAAGGCTTTTCTATTATTCCCGGCTCCATCTGTACAGCACCATAGTCATCCTGTTCGGATTTGAGATCATGGTTTACTATGTCTATTATGCTTACAGAAAACGCGGCAAGTTAGACGAGGACATTGAAACCGCCGATGAAGTAAGGGCGGTACTCGATATTGCCGATCAAGACCGGCACCTGCCCGAAGAAAAAAGTATCCTGCCTGTTAAAGAGGCTGTGGAAATAAAGCTGAAGTACGCGCTGGAATTTTTCAGCGAAACGCTTTTTGATTTCATAAAGAAAAACATCGACCTGTCGAAGATCGACCGAAACCATACCGCCATTATGAGTACCGACGAGATAGAAGATATTCAGAATCTCGATGAAAACCGGCACTGTCTTTTTATCAACCTTCACAAGACCAATGATGTGAGATGGTTCAACAGGTATTTTCTCCATGTGTACAGCAAGATGAAACCCAAGGGGTATTTCATTGGCAAGGCTCACACCATCGGAACACGTAAAAAATATTATCTGGACAAATATCCAAAATATATTGCAAAGCTGATCTACTGTGCCAATTTTATCTGGACCAGGGTCTGCCCGAAACTTCCTTATATCAAGAAGATATACTTTACCATTACAAGAGGTAGAAACCGAATGGTGTCAAAGGCTGAAATTTTCGGCCGGCTCTATTTTTCCGGGTTCAAAGTCGTCGATGAGCTCGAAATTGAGAACCGCCTCTTTTTTATCGCGCAAAAGGTAAAAAAACCCTCTTTAAATAAAAATCCATCATACGGCCCCATTGTGAGGTTAAAACGAACAGGGTTTAACGGCAAAATGATCACCGTATACAAGTTCAGAACCATGTATCCCTATTCGGAATTTCTGCAAGAGTATATCTATGAGCAAAACTATCTGAAAAAGGGAGGAAAATTTAGAGATGATTTCCGGATAACCGGCTGGGGCAAATATATGCGGGCCACCTGGTTTGACGAACTTCCCGGGCTCTACAACTGGTTGAAAGGAGATCTCAAACTGTTTGGTGTGCGCCCGTTGAGCAAGCAGTATCTTGCCCTGTACACAAAAGAACTCCAGGAATTGAGGAAAAAGGTGGTGCCTGGGCTTGTTCCGCCGTTTTACGCCGATTTACCTGATACACTTCCGGAAATCATTGAGTCTGAATTGCGATACATCAAGTCTTATCTAAAAGCACCGTTGAAGACGCAAGCCAGGTATACATGGAAATCTTATAAAAATATCATTGTGAATGGAGCGAGGAGTCATTGAGGACGGAGGGGCGAGAAGACGAGAGGGTGAGAAGGTGAGAAGAGCAGAAGGACGGATGACGAAGGAAGATGGATAAGGGAAGATGGATGAGGGAAGATGGACGAAAAGAGGACAAACAAGATCAGAACTGTGAGAGATCTGAAAGTTTATCGCAAAGCCTTCGATAGCGCCATGGAAATTTTTGAACTTACCAAGAAATTCCCCAAAGAGGAAACATATTCCTTGACGGATCAGATAAGGCGAGCATCGCGTTCAGTTTGTTCAAATTTATCAGAGGGATGGCGAAAACGTCGGTACAAGGCAGTCTTTCTGAACAAGTTAACCGATTCCGGGCAGGAAGCGGCCGAGACCCAAACATGGTTGGAATTTTCCTTTCATTGTAAATATATCGATGAAGAGACTTTCCAAAGGCTTGATGACAGTTACGAGCACATATTTGCGATGCTAAACGCTATGGAAAAGAAGGCCGATACATTCTGTCGTCCATCATCTTAGCGAAGCGGTCCTCCTTCTTCCATCGGTCTTCGGCAAACCCAGAACCCCTGCACCTATAAACCCATGAACTGTTACCATCTATTTTATCAATTCGTGCCGCCAAAATACCGCAAAGAAATTAAACTGCTTCTTTTAGGCGCGCGGGGCAGTTTGGATACTGCAACGATCGAACAGATCAAGTCTCTTGTAAATGAGACTGTTGATTGGGAATATCTTATAGAAACAGCCGATTTACATAAAGTCCATCTCCTCTTATACCAAAGCTTAAAAAAAGCATGTCCGGAGTCTGTCCCAGATGATGTCCTGAAAAAGCTTGAAAACGAGTACAATACCAACTCAATGCGCAGCCTTCTTATTACCGTTAAGCTTGTATCCATTTTGAAGCTTCTGGAAGATAATAATATTCCTGCGGTACCGTTTAAAGGACCGGTTCTGGCACAAATGGTTTACGGAGACTTTGCCCTTCGACAGTTCGGCGATCTGGACATATTGGTAAACAAACAGGATGCTCTCAAGACAATAAAGATTTTTGAGGATTATGGATTCCAATTAGAGATAAATTTAAATAAAAAGCAGCTTTTAGCTTATGCGGCGAAAAAGAGCAGTATTGAATTGATCAGCAGCAAAAGCGGACTGACCGTGGATCTCCACTGGGAAATGTCGGGAAGCTATACGTTTTATCCCCTGCTTTTAAACAGCATTGAAAACAATCTCGTCCATGCAACCATCGCAGGTAAAAAAGTGCTCCATCCCTGCAGGGAGGATCTGTTAGTCTACCTGTGTCTCAATGGGACCAGGGATTGCTGGCAAGACGTGGAATCCTTGAGCAGCATTGCCGGCCTGATTCAATCAAATGACGGATTGGACTGGATGCGGGTAAGGCATTTAGCGGAAAGAATGCGCTGTGAAAGGATTCTTCATTTAGGCCTTTTTTTAGTATGCGATCTTTTTGATGTTAAGCTTTCCCAAGATATGATGAACCTCGTGGAAAAGGACCCCGCACTTCCCGAGCTGGCCTTAACGGTTTACAATAATCTTTTTAAAGAAAACATTGAATCACCCGTATTTAGGGAGAAACCTAAATTTTCCGGTTTCCATTTCAAGGTAAGAGACAGATGGTCAGAAAAAATACGCTACGGTAAACACTTGCTCCTTGGCGCCACTGCCCAGGAGTGGGCGCATTTTCCGGTACCGGCAAAACTTTCTTTTGTCCACAGTATCCTGCGCCCGGCCCGCTTGTGTATGGCGTTTTTTTCATGGTTGATGATAGGTAGGCGTAACAATAGAATTAAGGGATTGAAAGATTAATCACCGCCCATTCGCTGCGCTCATTAGAGGCACGGAGGGCACAGAGGCGTTTTTCTTATTTCTTTTCGCTGAGAGGACGAAAAGAAATAAACCCATGCCTTTAAGGCCATTTTTTCTAAATCAGATTAACAGGGATACTAAGCTTTGAGAGACAGCTTCAAATTTACACTATTTACAATGTCATCACATGAAGCGAAGCTTCTGAGGATTTCTGTTTGCCGCCCTCTCAGCAGCAAACAGAAAATTCATGTCTCTCTGTGTTCTCTGCGTCTCTGTGGTGAGATAATATAAATTCATGTACGAACGATACTACAAAACCGCCGGCATCACTCTTGCGGTGTCATCAGATCTTCCCATTTTGGAAAAAACGTTTCACCCCAAGATTAAGCAATTTGAGGTCAAAGCGCCCGGTGAGGATACGGTTTACATTCATCATCATTTTCACCTGCTGGATATCGGCAAAAGTGATCCCGGTAAAAAAGTCTATGGAAAATCGCCATGGATGATTTATGAGGGTAAAAAACATTTTACCTATGTTTGGACCTCATCCATTGAGAATACAGACAGCTTGAAACGGGCCGCCATATTCAACCTGGATCACACAAAAGGTGTGATTTACAACGATGAAACAAACCGTATGGCATACAACGCAGGAAATGTCAGTTCTCTTACCCTCTTCCCCACAGATCAGATTCTGCTGGCACGGCTTCTGGCGGACAGGAAAGGGTGCATACTCCACTCCTCCGGCATGATTATGGATGGAAACGGCCTGCTTTTCGCCGGACACTCTGATGCCGGAAAGTCGACCATGTCGTTAATGATGAAAAACCGGGCAACAATCCTGTGCGACGACCGGAACATCATCAGAAAACAAGCGGGCGGTTTCAAGATTTACGGCACATGGAGCCACGGGGATGTGGAAGATGTGTCTTCTGATTCCGCGGATTTAAAGGCGATATTTTTTTTAAAACATGCGAAAGAGAACCGTGTGAAGCGCCTTGAAGATAAAACAATGATCCTGAAAAAACTGCTTGCCTGTCTTGTCAAGTCGTTTGTAACACCAGAGTGGTGGAACCAGACATTGGCTTTGATCTCAGAGATCGTGCGGGAAGTGCCGTGCTATGAGTTGTGTTTTGATAAAAGCGGCAAAGTGGTGAACCTTTTGGAAGATGAATTTAAGCTGAATGGGACGCGGATTTTCGCAGATATACACAGATAATAGTATTTTTTTAAATTTAAAAATCTTAATAATCTGTGTTCATCTGTGTCCAAAAAGGAAATTACTATACAATGAACATTGATTCTGTGTATGCCATATCAGAAGATGTGGTTGCCCATGAGATAGAAGGGCAACTTATCATAGTTCCCGTGACTTCCAATGTGGGGGATATGGAAGATGAGCTTTACTCCCTCAATGAAACGGGAAGGGGCGTCTGGGATCGTTTGGACGGTAAAACGTCTCTCAGGGATCTGATTACTCAACTTTCTGAAGAGTACGAAGCATCGTTTCAAGAGATCGAAGCGGATGTCTTCGGTCTGATGAAGGAGTTGTTAAAAAGGAAGTTTCTCGTTGAGATCCCGTCGTAATGAACCCGTATCTTTTGCAAAGGCCTCGACCGGCAATGAACTTTCGCTTTCAGGCACCGCTGTTGTACAGCTTCTAAAGGCGGTCATCGAGAGGGGCAAGTCTTTTAAATTCAAGGCCAGTGGCCGGAGTATGTCCCCTTTTATCAGAGATGGTGACATACTTACCCTGTCCCCTCCCTCAATCCGCTTTCCACGGAAAGGTGATGTTGTAGGAATAATCGACCCTGGTACCGAAAAGCTGGTGGTTCACAGGGTCGTGGGCATGAAAAACGGAAGATATCGGATCAAGGGAGACAATGCTGAAAAAAAAGATACCGGGTCCTTTGGCCTGAACCATATATGCGGCCATGTCACACGGGTTGAAAGAAACGGCAAGCCTGTTCGATTCGGTTTGGGACCTGAGCGAAGAGCCATTGCGCTTTTATCACAGGTTCCTTTTGTGATGAGGATAGTTTCCAAAGTTTTGGGATTGATTAAACGGATTGAGGGATTGAGGGCGCACGATATAGAGAAGATAAGAAGGTTAGAAGATGAAAAGGTGAGAAGATCGGATGACGAAGGAAGAAGGATGAGGGAAGATGGACGAAAATAGGACAAACAAGATCAGAACTGTGAGAGATCTGAAAGTTTATCGCAAAGCCTTCAATAGTGCCATGGAAATTTTTGAACTTACCAAGAAATTCCCCAAAGAGGAAACATATTCCTTGACTGATCAGATAAGACGAGCATCGCGCTCAGTTTGTTCGAACTTATCAGAAGGATGGCGAAAACGTCGGTACAAGGCAGTCTTTCTGAACAAGTTGACCGATTCCGGACAGGAAGCAGCCGAAACCCAAACATGGTTGGAATTTTCCTTGCATTGTAAATATATCGATGAAGAGACTTTCCATAGACTTGATGAGAGTTACGAACACATATTTGCGATGCTATACGCGATGGAGAAGAAGGCCGATACGTTCTGTCGTCCATCATCTTAGCGAAGCGGTCCTCCTTCCTCCATCGGTCTTCCGTAAACCCCGAACCCCGATCTAATAATCAATTGTTAATTATTAATTGTTAACCATTGATTATTAACCATTATTTTCTGAACCCAGAACCCTGAAATCATATGCATAAATCGTATATTAGAAGAACACCTCTGCCGGAGGCGCCGATATGGCAAAAACTGGCGGGAAGAAAAGGCCGGCTGCTTGCCATGAACCTGGAAGTGACCGCGCGCTGCAACAATAACTGCCGCCATTGTTATATCAATGTTCCTGCTAACAACCAGGATGCAAAAAAAAAGGAGCTTTCATTTGAAAAGATAAAAGATATCGCGGATCAGGCCTGTTCGCTGGAGACTCTGTGGTGCCTGATTACCGGAGGCGAGCCCCTTTTGAGGAACGATTTTGAAGAGATCTATATTTATTTGAAGAAAAAAGGGCTCCTGGTTTCGGTATTTACAAACGCAACACTTTTAAAACAATCGCACATCGATATTTTTAAGAAATGGCCGCCCAGAAACATTGAAGTTTCCGTCTATGGTGTTACAGAAAAGACCTATGAAAAGGTCACCCGGAAGCCGGGAAGTTTTAAAGCATTTATGCGCGGGTTGAACCTGCTTTTGGACTCGGGGATCCCTGTAGACCTCAAAGCCATGGCCATCCGATCAAACATAGAAGAACTTGAACAGATTGCCCTTTTTTGCAAAAAAAAGAGCAAGTCCCCTTTCCGGTTTGACCCTCTGCTGCATTTGAGGTTTGACGGAGACCGTAAACGAAATCAAGAGATCATGAGCGAAAGGCTGACACCGGAGGAAATAGCGGTTTTAGACCGACAGGACTATTTGCGGTTTTCAGCGATGAAAAAAGAATGCGACAATCCTGCCAACAAGGTTGTTACCGATAATGAGAAGTCCTTTCTTTTCAACTGCGGAACCGGATTGGACGAATGCACCATCGGGCCTGACGGAAAGTTTCGCTTGTGCTCTTCTTTGCTGCATCCTGACTGTGTTTTTGATCTAAATAAAGGGAGTCTTGCCGAGGCCCTGCGCAAGTTTGTGCCCGTGGTAAGGAATATGCGATCTGACAGCAGTGAGTTTTTGGAAAGCTGCCGCAAGTGTCCTATTGTCAACCTTTGCTACTGGTGCCCGGCACACGCACACCTGGAGACAGGCAAGCTGGACAGCCGGGTTCAGTATTTTTGTGAGGTTGCCCGGTTGAGGGCGAGAAGTTTAGAAGAGCAGAAGGTGAGAAGGTCGGAAGGTCGGAGGACAGAAGACGGAGATCAGAGGACGGAAGACAGAGGTCAGAAGGTGAGAAAGTGAGAAGCTCGGAAGGTTGGAAGGTGATCTGATCTTCTGCTTTTCTGATCTTCTTAACCCCCCTGAATTAATATCAAATTGAGATAGAAGGGGGAGCAAGCATACCCACTATATCACCACAAGATTACCCCTTGTTTTCTTGTTGAAAATATTAGTAGAGTACAAAGTTGCCAGAATAATCGAAAAAAGGATGTGTCATGGCAAAAAAACCATGGAAAAAAACTGAGTTGATCGTGTTTGTCAGAGGAAAGCCGGAGGAAAATGTCCTGACGGCATGCAAGTTACCTCGGGGAAGACCTTTTATTGGTCTTCAACAATGTGTACCGGCACACGGCAACCCCCTGCACAATATCGGCAAAAGCTAGTAGTGTCCATCCATAAACGGCATCTTTCGGCCTCCGGCGGCGTTCTCGCTCGTTTTCAATCCTCGAAATAGCGCGCTATGCCTGCGGTTGAAAACTTGCTCGGGCCTTGCCGAAAACCAAAATCTACCATTTCTGGATGGACACGAGTTAAAGGATGCGGGTTAAGTTATTTTTAGAAAACACTTTTGTTTTTACATTAAAACCTTGTTCCTTTGCCTCCGGCTCGGAGAGCCTACGCCACGGAGAGCTAGGTCAGAGATAGATGGTTCTGCCTTAGAGCTTTGTGTCTAAAATCACAAATTCCAAGCACCAAATTCCAAATAAATCTTAAACTCCAAATTTCAAATTTCAAACCGGTTCCCTCCGGGCCGGAGGCAAAGCGGTTGCTTTTTTTGTTTGGGATTTTGAAATTCGGTCATTGTTATTTATTTGTTTCTTTGGGATTTGTTTTTTGGGATTTCAATATGTCAACGAACTTCCAACAAAGCAAATCCCCTCTGCGGATAAAATAAAGCCTGGTTCTCTTAGCCAGGATTCTTTACTTTGCATGACTCAGCCTGTTTCAACACGCAAGAGAATAGCGCAAATCCTACGCATCGACCGGGCGTTGCGCCTGGTCTGGCAGGCCGGCAGAGGATGGACCATCGGCAGTCTTGGGGTTCTTGTTGCCCAGGGCCTGTTACCCCTTTTAGCCCTGTACTTGATGAAGCTGATCGTGGATGCGGTCAGCATGGCAATTACAGAACCTGACAAATCAGCGGCAATCAGCTCCATTATTGTGCTCATATGCATCGCGGGTGCGATTGCTCTTTTAAACGTTTTTTTTCAGCAATTGGCGGGCTGGATCAAGGAAGCACAATCTCTGTCCGTCACCGACCATGTTTACAATCTTCTCCACGAAAAGTCGGTTTCCGTAGATCTGGAATACTACGAAAACCCCGAGTATTTAGACACACTTCACCGAGCCCAGGAAGAAGGACCCTACCGCCCCACTCAAATAATCGATGGATTAACACAGGTGGGACAAAGCGGTATTTCCCTTGTCGCCATTGCGGGGCTTTTGTTTGTGTTTCACTGGAGCATTCCCATAATACTCATTGCAGCGGCCGTTCCAGGGGTGTTCGTACGAATAAGATATTCGGGGAAGATGTACCAATGGCAGCAGCAGCACACACAGTCCGAGCGAAAATCCCGTTACTACAATTGGATACTCACTGGAGATGCACATGCCAAGGAGGTCCGGCTGTTCGGCCTGGCAGACTTGTTTATTCAACGGTTCAGCCGGCTGCGAGATACCCTGAGAAGCGAGAAGCTGTCCATGGTCAAAAAGCGGTCCGTAGCGGATCTTGCCGCCCAGTCCCTGGCCACCCTATTAGTGTTCGCTACCTTTGGCTTTATTGCAAAAAGGGCGATCACGGGCAGTATCACTCTGGGAGACATGGTCATGTTCTTTGGTGCGTTTCAACGGGGGCTTGGAAATATGAAGGATCTATTAGGGGGTCTGGCAGACCTTTATGACGACAGCCTTTTCCTCACCAATCTTTATGCGTTTCTTGATCTTACGCCCACAGTCAAACAGTCCCCTACACCGGTTTCTGTCCCCATACCCATAAAAGAGGGGATTGAGTTTGATAACGTTTCTTTCAGATATCCCGCGGGAAGAGAGGATATTCTAAAGGAGGTCTCCTTTTCTATTTCCCCGGGTGAGGTTGTTGCGTTGGTGGGAGACAACGGGTCCGGAAAAACAACCCTGGTTAAGCTGCTGTGCAGGCTGTATGATCCGACTTCCGGAAGCATAAGGATTGACAACACCGATCTTAAAGCGTTCGATAAAACATCGCTTCAATCCCAATTGAGCGTTATTTTCCAGGATTATGTCAAATATTTCCTTCCGGCCCGGGAAAACATATGGTTCGGAAATGTCGATTGCACGCAAGATTCGGACAAAATTTCCCATGCCGCGCGCAAGGCAGACGCCCATCAGTTGATCACCGGTCTCCCGGATGGCTATGACACCATCCTCGGGAAGTGGTTTGAAAAAGGAGAGGAACTCAGTATCGGCCAGTGGCAGAAAGTTGCACTTGCAAGAGCCTTTTTCAGAAACGCCCAGATCATCATATTAGATGAACCCACAAGTTCCCTTGATGTAAAGACGGAATATGATATTTTTAACCAGTTTCACCGGCTTATACAGGGGAAATCGGCCATTTTGATCAGCCATCGCCTGTCCACGGTAAGAATGGCGGACCGGATTTTGCTGCTAAAAGATGGCAGAATTGTTGAACAAGGATCCCATGATACATTGATGAGGCTGGACGGAGAGTATGCAGGGCTTTTTAGGATTCAGGAGGGATGGTTTGAGGGCAAGAAGGTTGGAGGACAGAAGTCAGAAGTCAGAGGACAGTAAGGGCAGGAAGGTGAGAAAGTGAGAAAGTGGGAAGGTGAGAAAGTGGGAGGCGAACGCTGTGCGGTTGGAGGTTTAAGGTTAGAGGCAAAAGAGTTTTTTGTTTTAACCTAAAGCGAAGCGCTCCTCAAACCTTGGACCTAATGCCGCTGAAAGCGAAACGCACACAGGGGAAACGGACTGAAATATAACAGTGATAGAAATATTAAGAAAAATATTTGAAGCGAATCCCGGGAAATCGACCATTGAATTGAAAGATAAATGTTCAGACTGCGGGTGTGAGATTATCGTTAATATAACATCTACGGCAGGAGGATTTGGATTACAGGGCGGCGCTTTATTCAAGTGTTCACCTGACGCATATTTCGTTAAGTGTCCTGATTGTTGCTCGGAAAAGTTACAAGTAAGCTAAAGTTTGATGAATTCGGAAAAAGTTAAGTTAAATAGGACGCGGATTTTCGCAGAAATACACAGAGAATAGTATTTTTTTAAATTTAAAAATCTTGATAATCTGTGTTCATCTGTGTCCAATACTACCAAATTAGGATGAGGAGGGATTTAACATGAAAAAAAGAATTTTGACTTTTTTAATCGTAGTTTCTATGGCATTGTTCGGGTCTTTGGCGTTTGCCGGCGATGACTGGCAGGACGGCTTTGCTAAAGCACTTGATCAAAACAACCTTGCCGGTGCAATGACACTTGCCTATAACAGCCAGGCATCTCCCCATGCGGTTTATGAGGCGCTAGATGCCTTTGGGGTTGATCAGAAAGAGATGGGACAGAGCCTGGTGATTGCACAGGAAGACCCTTGCAACGATTCTTTGTATGATTATTGGTGCAATGTTTGCTGCCCTGCAAGCCAAAGCCACCCCATAAGTAAAACATGTAGAGCTATAAAAAAAGATTGCCCTTCTTTTAGTTGCAGTTGTAATTAATTCGTTTATTTAAACAAATATGAATTGAAGGATCAGAAGACAGAAGTTAGAGGACGGAAGGTCCCGGTTAAATCCGCTTCGCTTTAAGGCAAAATATATTTTAATATCGAATGTCGAATATTGAATGATGAATGTCGAAGTAAGGTCCCAGTGAAATGGACTGTCGTATTTCACCCCGATAGAATAAACGGAAAAATAAATTCCATTGGGCAGGCGGGATAAATATTTTATCATTTTTTTCATATAAAATGAAAGAGTGAAGCGATTCCATCCTTCTACATTCGATATTCATTATTCATTATTCGATATTCATTATTTTTACTCCGCCTGCCCCGTAGGTCCGGCAGATCGTACTGGGGTACAACTTTTTTCTACTTCACCACGAAGGTGATGTTTGTCAGTGACCATTAAAAGCTCCATGATTTCATTACAATTCAGGAATTCCTAGACATGATGAAGAGATTTTATTTTTTTATAGTGACGGTTTTTTTCGTTCTGATCATCTGCTTTCCGGCTTATTGCAGCTCTGATGAATCTGACAGCCAGGATCAGATCGGCTGGGATATCTTCGGGAAGAAGGGGGGGTGGCTCCACGCGTATTTATCTGTGGAAGAAGAGTATTCGGATAATATCTATTATACCAATACGAACGAGGAAAGCGATTATATTACCTTGATAAGGCCGGGGATATGGCTCTCTATTCCCGGCAGAAAAGAAAGAACTCGACGCATTTCCACGTCAAAAGACACTCCAGGAGGAATATCCATAAGCAGGTATGATCAACCCTCCTTCAGGCCGTTTAACGCCTATTTTTCTTACGAACCCGAATTTGAATTGTACGCAGACAATTCCGATCAAAATACCACAAGCCATCAGTTGGAAGGGGCTTTGCAATACAATTTGAAAGGCGGGTTGTCCATTGAAGTGCTCGATCAGTTCGTGGACACGTATGACAGTTACTCCACAAGCCTGATAGATGTAGAGGAGCAGGATAAATACCAAACAAATCTTGTCAATATTACTCTGGGGTATCGAATCTCCGAAAAGCTTAACGTTAAACTTGATTATTCTAATTTTCTGGTGGACTACGATGAAAACGAAAATAGAGGGTTTAACCGCACGGATCACACGGGTACAGGGTATATCTATTTCCAGGTGAGGCCAAAGGTTGATGTGTTTACAGGGTATGAATTTACACAGGTTGATTATGACAGGGATGAGAACTCGGACAGCACCGAAAACCGGTTTTACGGCGGCTTTCAATGGGACATAACAGACAAGTCAAGGGGCAGAATAAAGGCCGGATACGGGGTTACGGATTTTGATGATTCGGGTATAGACGATGCTAAAGATTATATTTATGAAATACAGTTGAATCATCACTTTACGCCAAAAACGTCATTGAGTCTTACCGCATACAGAAAACAGGAAGAAGCCGACCTTTCAATATACGACTATATCCTGTCCCATAGAGTCGGTGCAACCTACCTCCAGAGGGTGACCCGAAAGATATCCCTGGGCATGAGGGCATCTTATGCGAATGAAAATTATGAAAGCGAATCCGGTCTGATCGGAGGATCAGAAGAGCGGGAAGATGACGTGTATTATGTGAACCCATCTATCCGGTATCATTTTAGGGACTGGTTTTCTATGCATCTTGAGTATACATATGAAAAAAGAGAGTCAAATACAGCTCTGTATGACTTTGACACAAACAGTGTGTTGATGGGTGTAAGGTTGGAAATTTAGGAATTGCATATTGAATATTGCATATTGAATATTTAAGGAATTCTTCCCAATTTTATTAATAAAAAAATATAGCAAGGCGATACCACCAATCTTCAATCGTCAATCATCAATTTTCAATCTTTTTATAGGAGTATCATGAGAGTAAAATCCCTAATAGCAATATTGGCTATTATCTTTTGTTTTACCGCATTGGCCGGCGCACAGGACTATGTGGTGGGTGAAGGCGATGTATTAAAGATCGTGGTGTATGAAAATGATGATCTGACCACCACCGTGAGGGTCAGCGGGGAGGAGATTATTGTTGTTCCTCTGATCGGCAAGGTGGATGTAAAGGGACTCAGCATTTCACAGATTGATGATAAGATTAGAAGCCGGCTTGCCGATGGTTACTTGGTGGATCCCCATGTTTCCATATTTATAGAAGAGTTCAGAAGCAGAAATGTAACGATCCTGGGACAGATCAACAAGCCGGGGTTATATGAACTGCGTGAGGAAACAACATTACTCGAATTGCTCTCAAAAGCCGGCGGAGTTAAAGATAACGCCGGCAGTCAGGCAATTATCAAACGAAGACACAATTCTGACAAAAACAATGTGAACATCATAAGAGTTGATTTGCAGCGATTACTGGAAAAGGGAGATACTACCATTAACGTTGCTTTATTGGACGAAGACAGTGTATACATCACAAAGGCGGACCTTTTCTATATCAACGGGCAGGTCCACAAACCCGCGGCATACAAATGCGGCTCGGAGACAACACTGCTCAAGGCAGTGACCATGGCCGGCGGCTTTACCGACATCGCTTCCCGCAAACGGATTAAAATCATACGAAAAATAAATGGAAAAGAGACGGTTCTATACAAAGCAAAAATGGATGAATCGATCCTTCCTGACGACATCATCGTTGTGCCCGAAAGCTTCTTTTAGCCAATCCAGAAAAGTGACTAAAGTGAACTAAAGTTTGAAGTGCCTAAAGTTAAGGTGTCGCTTCGCTCCATCTATTCATACTATTCATATAAAATTGACAGAATTCCATAACTTTAGGCATTTTAGATCACTTTAGATCACTTCACACTTGTTTAAGTTCTGAATTATTTTGCCATAAAACTCTTTTATTAACAATTAATTGTAGAAATCATGGGACGTAAACTTATGAACGAAGATATGATGTTAAGAGAAAAAGAGATTCATTTAAGAGATTATCTGAATATCTTAAGAAAAAGAAAGCTGATTGTTTTTTCAATTTTTATTATCATCTTTACCGTTGTTCTCATCAAAACCCTGACGGCAACGCCGATTTATGAGGCATCCACAAGGCTGCTCATCGAAAAAACCGACGCCAGTCCATTAATGCCAAATTACGGTTATGCACAGTATGATCCTGAATTCCTCCAGACCCAGGCACAAATTATCACCAGCTATCCGGTTGCAAAAAAAGTCGTCAAGCAGCTAAAATTAGAGGAGACATACGACAGCTATGTTGCGGGCATGGATGAATCCGGTTTTTCGGTTAATGCGGTTGTGGGCTGGATCAAAGGCATTTATGCGGTTGTCAGTAAAATCACAAATAGTGTTTTTGCAAAGCCTGTGAAAACGATTCAGGAGATAGAGGAAGACGAAATCTCCAAGGTCGATTCCATTGCCCAAATGATCAGTTCCGCCATTACAGTGGAACCTGTGGAAGAAACGAGAATCGTTAACCTTAGTTTTATGTCGGCAAACCCTGAACTGGCCGTAATGATTGCCAATGCCACGGCAAAATCATACATGGACCAACTTTTGGAAATGAAAATGGAGGCGTCCAATTATAATCAGAAATGGATGGGAATGAAGGGCGAAGAAGAGGCTAAAAAACTAAAAAAGGCTAAAAAAGCGCTCAACGAATACATGAAGGCCAATGATATAGTAACCATTGAAGACCGGGTAACCATCATTCCCCAAAAACTGGCCCAACTCGGCAGCGAATTGGCCCGGGCCGAGACCCGGCAAAAGGAGTTTGAAACCATTTACAAGATAATTAAAAAGTCTCTCAACAACTTCGAAGAGCTTGAAACCATCCCTGTTATCGCCGACGATCCGGTTTTGAAATTGATCCGGGATCAGATATTTAAAGTCGAGCAGAACATCATGGAGCAATCCAAAAAATACGGCCACAAGCATCCGGTCATGCTTCGAGTGAAGAGCGAACTTGCGATTTTGCGGACTAAACGGAATCAGGAGATCCGGCACATTATAAAAACAGTTAAAAATAGATATGAGCTGGCCGATTCCAATACGCGGGATTTAAGGGGACTTCTGGAAAAAACCAAAAAAGAGGCTGTCGGTCTGAATGAGAAATTTGTCCAGTACGAAATTCTGAAACGAGAAATTGAAAATCATCAGAAGCTTTTCGATGCCTTAACCAGCAGAGTCGGGGAGCAGAGTATTACGGAAAAGGCACAAAACATCAATGTATGGGTTGTGGAAAAAGCCCAGTTGCCTCAATTCCCCTCAAAGCCTAACAAGAAGAGAAATATTCTTTTGGGCATTATCATGGGCCTTTTCGGCGGTGTTGGTCTGGCTTTATTCCTGGAGTACCTGGACAATACAATAAAAACGCCTGATGATATTGAGGAACGATACAACATCCCTGTCCTTTCCACGATCTCGAAAGCAAAGAATAAAGACAAAGATCTCTACAAGTTGATTTTAGATGAACCGTCAAGTGCCCTTGCGGAGAGCTTCAAATCCCTCAGGGCATCCATCATGTTGTCTTCCTCTGACTCGCCGCCCAAAACCATCCTGGTAACCAGCATGGCACCTAAAGACGGGAAAACAACCGTCGCTTCTAACCTTGCCTTGGCTATTGCCAAATCAGGAAGCGAGGTCCTGCTTATCGACTGCGACTTGAGAAGACCCATGCTGCATCAGGTTTTCGGCCTGGAAAACGAAAAGGGATTGAGCACATTTATTACCGGCACGTCCGGCATAAACATCATCCGGGACGGACTGCCTGAGAACCTGAGCGTTATCAATTCCGGTCCGATTCCACCAAATCCTTCGGAACTGATGATTTCCAAAAGATTGAAAGATCTTGTTCGCGCGTTGAAGGATAAATTCGATTTTGTCATATTTGATACACCGCCGATTATTTCGGTTTCCGACACATTGATAATGAGTAAAATCGTCGACGCAAGCCTAATCGTTATCCGTTTCGGAAAGACAACCTATGAAATGATGAACCACGGGTTGAAACAAATGGCGGATATCGAGGCCAAGGTTATCGGTACCGTGATTAATGCTGTTGATGAGAAAAAGAGCGGATATTATTATTACCACTATAACAAGGAGTACTATCAATATTATGCATCGGATAACCAACCCTAACGTTGCATAAAAGATATGCCAAAAGAATGCCTAAAGTGATCTAAAGTGCCTAAAGTTGAAAGCGAAAGCATCGCAAGGCGCACGGCGTTTCGCTTTCAGCAGCAATAGGTTGGAGGAGCGCTTCGCTATAGGTTTGAGGCAAAAAACATTTTCTTTGCCTCCGACCTCCAACCTCTTACTTCCAACAGCCGTAGGCTCTGCCTTTAGCCCACTTCAAACTTTAGCTTTAGAAATGATCGATATACACTGCCATATTCTTCCGGGTGTGGACGATGGTGCCGCCGACCTTTCTGAATCTGTTAAAATGGCAAAAATCGCTCATGCTGACGGTATTTCTAAAATTATTGCCACACCGCATATCAACGAACCTTCCATAACCAGACAATCTTTAATCATACGCCATGAGATGCTGACGCAGCGCCTTGAGGAGAAGATGATACCCGTGGATATCCTGTTGGGCGGTGAAGTGTCGTTTTATCTCGATTCGTCTCAGTTTAATCTTCATACCCTCAACGGGACAAAATATATTCTCATAGAGTTCCCTGCCGGTCACTTGCTCCAACGTGCCGGAGAAATACTATTTCACCTGATTTTAAAGGGATTTTACCCCATCATCGCTCACCCGGAGCGAAATGCTGCCATTCTTAAAAATCCTGATATGCTGTTTAATTTGCTAAACATGCAGGTTCTGGTCCAGATCACCGCGGGGAGCCTCACCGGCATGTTCGGCCAGGATTCAAAGGCTTGCGCCCGGTTTCTGTTACGAAAGGGCGCGGTCAGCTTTATTGCATCAGATGCTCACTCCGCACGGTATCGGCGGCCGGTTCTTTCCGAAGCGGTCCACAAGGCCGGTAAAATCATAGGCAAAGAAAACGCCCTTAAACTGGTTACCACGAATCCCGAAGCCATGTTGGCTGGGGAAAAGATTAGAAGGTGAGAAGATGGGAAGGGCAGAAGGTTAGATGACCCCGGTTAAATCCGCTTCGCTCGTCTTCTGCGAAGAATTTAACTGGGCAAGCAGAAGACGGAGGTCAGAGGGCAGAGGACGGAAGTCGGAGGGCAGTAAGGGCGGGAAGGTGAGAAGAGCAGAAGATTAGAATACAGAAGTCAGAAGTCAGAAGAAGGAGGACAGGAAGGGCGAGAAGGTGAGAAGAGCAGAAGGTGAGAAGAGCAGACTAATTCCTCAATTCTTAAATTCTTCAATTCCCAAATTATTATGAGCCGATCCATAGAAAAACTAACGTATAGAATATTTATTTTTCTTCTGATTTTTTCCCCTCTTGCCTTTGGAACGGTCTCAACATGGTCTCTCACCATAATGGAGGCATTGTCAATTGGAGCGGTCCTTTTGCTGTTCATTTCCTGCGGAATGAATAACTGGACGATTTACAAGGCACCCGGCGCCCTTCTTATAATGCTCTATCCAGCCTTTATCCTGGCTCAACTGATTCCCCTGCCTGCAGAAGTTGTCAAGCTTATTTCGCCGTCAACCTACAGTCTGTATAGTGAAACCATCGGGATTGTCGATCCGATCCAGTGGATCTCCTTGTCCATCAATAAAAAAGCGACCCTTGAAGAACTGTTCCGGTATACATCCTATGCAGGGTTTTACCTGCTGACGGTTCAGTTGCTGTCCCACGAGTCTTTATTAAAAAAGACCGTAAATTATCTGGCAATCTTTGCAACTATCCTTAGTATAACAGCAATTTTGCAGCGATTTACATCTCCTGGTAAAATTTACTGGTTTTATGAAGCCTACCCATCTTCTTTCGGCCCCTATTTTAATAGTAACCACTACGCCGGCTTGATGGAGATGATTTTCCCTGTAATCTTTTCCCTTTTCCTTTTTTATAAACCCAGTGTGTCATATCCATCGATTCGAGAAAAAATCATTGAATTTTTCAGTCAAATCCGGACAAGCGAGCATATTCTGTTAGGGTTTTCCTCCCTGTTGGTTGCGGTATCCGTTTTTTTAAGCCTCTCGAGGGGCGGAATCATCAGCCTATGTATATCGGCAGGATTTTGTTTCCTGATGATCACCCTAAAACAGGGAACGTTCAGATCTGCCGGTAGCACCGTTGTCTTGCTAATTCTTTTATTACTGGTTTCAGTGGGCTGGTTTGGATGGAAGCCGATTTTCGAGGAATTCGAAAAGACAAGAAATGAGAAGGGCGAAATCGCCGAGAACAGGCCCATCTACTGGAAAGACAGTGTGAATGTTTTTAAGGAATTCCCTGTTACAGGAACGGGCATGGGAACCTTTGGCAATATTTATTCAAAATATCAGTCCAAATCGTTTGGCCGAAGAATTACCCATGCCCATAACGATTATATTGAGTTTTTGGTAAACGGTGGTGTTATTGGTTTTTTACTCTTTTTTGGATCTCTGGTAACGATCATTTATAAATCGTTTAAGGTATTTCTCAAAAGAAGGGAACCCTATTCCATTTTCATCTATATTGGGAGCATATCCGGCATTATCGCTATTCTGCTCCACAGCATTACGGATTTCAACCTTCAAATCGGAGCTAATGGATTGTATCTGTTTTTCCTTGCAGGACTGGCTGTTTCCGCATCTCATACCCGACTGAGAGACGGGTTGGGAAATACCCTCTTAAAACCCATGGCATCAAGGGCAAAAAAAGCGTTTGTTTCGGGCACTGTCTGCATGCTTCCGTTGATACCCTTTGTTATATTGTTTAACATCGGCACAATAAAAGGCGAATCCCTGCTCTTTTCTACTTTAAAGCTTTCGGTAGTTGAAAATCTTACTGAAAAGGACACAGAAAATATATTAAAGATTGAACAGAAAGCTTTAAAATATAATCCGCTGGACTTCTTCGTCCCATGGTTTGCGGCAAAATCAGCCATCCGTATTTCAGATAATGAGACAGCTTTGCATTACTTCAAAAAGGCAATACACCGAAATCCGGTATCCGGATCTTTGCTTCATGACTTTGGGGAGTTCATGTCCGAAACTGGCCAACCTGAAATTGCGGAAAGACTTTTCCTGGCAGGGATAAAATACAATCGGATAAGTTCGGTCCGATATAAAACTTACGCAGAATGGCTGCTGGCAAACGGTCATAAAGATCGCGGCATTGACACCATGCGGACAGCCATGTCAATGAATATTAATAAAAGCCGATCATATATCGATCTTATGGATGAAAAGGGCTTGAGCCTTGATGATATAAGGAATGCGCTCCCTGATAGAGTAGAACCGAGAATATTTTTTGCCGAATTTTTATTGGACAAGGGTATGCAGCATGAAGCTGAGAGTACCTATTTAAAGGCATTTAACTGGCTTGATAATGAAGAAGAAGTTAGTCCAAGCTGTTTTTTTAAGGCAAGAAGCTATTTCACAAAACAAAAGCAATACGATGAAGCATTAAACATTATGTTAAAAGGAATTGAATATTTGCCCGACAATGCAAAAATCAGAGCTTCTGCGGCATCATTATATGAAAGAATTGGTATTTCATACCGGGCCATCGAAGAGTATAAAAACGCGCTGATTCTCGATCCTAAAAACAGGCATGTCAGAAAAAAACTGAAGGAACTTGAAGCAACGTAATATACCGTCCAAACTTGATCACAAGGAGAGTGTTAAATGATTATCAAAACCGAAAAATTTGAACTTGAGATCTCTAATGGGACAGACGTCTATTTTGGTTCAAAAACATCAGGGCAGATCTTTAAAAAATGGGAAGAATTTAAGGAGGAAGAAAAACTTAAGTTGCAAATGATTCAGGATACAGCTGAAAAGCTACTAATAGAATCAGAAGCATTATTGCTGACAGAAAACCTCTATACCGAAGATAAAATATAAGGGCATATTCCGGAGACCTTTGGAAAACACCCCCTGTTGAATAAGTCACCATCGCTATTCAGCAGCTGAAACCGGTTTCTGCCTCGATAACAAGAAAGGCTTACAAGTATTTTCAATAACTTGTAAGCCTTTTTTTATTTCTTACTTTAAGTTATAGGATATAAATCCTTAGAATTTAATAAAATAAACTTGATGAATTCGTAAAAAGTCGAAAATCTCTTGGAATCGTCATGCCGGCGAAAGCCGGAATCCAGTAATTTCAATAAGTTCTGGATGCCGGATCAAGTCCGGCATGACGGTGTTGGGACTTTTTACGAAGCCGTCAAGGATAAAGAGGGATTTAATTATTTCAAATAGTTAAGTTCCTGCAGGCTTGCCGAAAGAGTTGAAGCCTATGCATCGGAAAACAATACCGACATCACCCTTATTGTTATCGAGGCTCTTGATACATTTTTGAGAGAACAAAAAACCATATAAAACACTTTCACAAATCCAAATATTTAACAGTATTGCCCTCCAAATAAAATCAGGGTTTGGTTGGAAAAAAACTTCTATAACCGTTTTTTCGCAAATGCTCTTCCAGAGTAAGTTTTTAGGTATTGTTCGAAATCGATTGCCTTTTGTTTGTCAGCAAATGCTATTGAGGTTTTGATCCGCCAGGGGCGGTGTTTTGAAGTATGTGGGCTTTGACTGTTGTTGTGGTGTTCAAGTCTGCTTTTCAGGTTTTCGGTGAAACCTGTGTAGAACCGATCAGGATAATTTATCGATTGAAGGATGTAAACGTAATAAAACAATTTAACTGGTAGTCTTCGTTTTCGTCAGGCTCAAACATAGACTGGCGTGCCGAGTCGTAGTTTGAGCTTGTTTGGGATTTATTTATGGACTTATTTAGCCCGCCTTCGCTAATAGCGACGGCGCGGCAGTCTTCGCTTTCGTCAAGCTCAAACGAAGACTGGTGGAGGCGGCGGGAGTCGAACCCGCGTCCGCGAATATTCCGCAAGGGCATCTACATACATAGCCTGAAATTTCGCTTTCGCCTTCTCAAGTCTCCTCCAGGCAGGATGCTTGATAGGCTATCCCGTAAAAATGTCACCGATCCGTTAACGGGATATTAGGACCGGCTATCCTGCTAGTCGACGCCCTTGCCGGATGCGCAGGAATAATCCGGTAGGACGTTAGCCTTTAAGCGGCTAAAGCGTAATTATAATCGTCTGCGATTATTTTAAGTTTCCCGCCTTTTTTACAAGCCGGCAGGAGCTTGGCATGCAGCCGATGCTTCTTTATCCCCGTCGAAGCCGTTTCGCCCCCATAAAGAAATCATTTGTGGTAAAAAGATGAAAAAGAACATGTTTTATAAAACATAATCTAAGTAAATATCGTCTGTTTGTCAAGTTAAATAGTGCTTGACCGAAAACCCCATGAAGCGGAATTCAGCTATAATCGTGCCGCTACCAACTCTATGAATTTATTTTGGTTTTTAAATCAACAATCAACAATCATCAATCGTGCCTGAACGGGGTTTTCGTTCGGGCACTAAATAGGACGCCCCAGTACGATCTGCAGGACCTGCCCCGGCTAAATGGTTCGGCTAATAACACCGAATTCAACTGAGCAGACGGATCTGTGTCCAAAAAAGAAAATTTCTATATTATCAAATTAATCTGATTCTGACATCTTAAAAGTGAATTTTCGGGTTTTCTCCTCTCTGGATACAGCGCCATCTGAAATAAATGCCCGTTCCCAAAATGTTATTCTATTAGATCTTTCCATTAAAACAATGGAAGATGAACGTGTTCCATAAAATCTGCTTGTGATAAACAAGGGGGAAAGAATACGTTCCCATTTGAGGCCAACGCCGGTGCTCGGTAGCACGTTGTCTGGCGGATAAGAGCTGTCCTTTAGAATGCTGAATATGTCTTCAGAGTCAATTTTTTCATTATTATAGACCAGTTTGTTAAGATCAACCTTTCCTTTAGTAACCTTGGGCCATGGCGTGTCAAGAAACTGATTACTCACGCCGTATAGGCCGGGTTTTACTTCCTTAATGCTGTTTTCTCTGTTTGAATAATAAAATAGCTCATACCTGTCTCCAACAAAAAGATTAAATCCATTGTGCCTGTGCCCCATAGATTTAACGTGCTCTATATAACTTTTGGGAGATTCTTTTGAGGCCAGAAAATCGCTGACAAGAAAACCGCGGGAAGGCGCATTCGCAATCCGAAAGTCAGGTTCCCTGAAATTGGTGATGGCCGCAATTCGTCCAGTCCGGGTGACTCCAAGCCACGTTCCATTATGCTTTAAATCACGGCCGGCCAGAATGCCCGGCTCATCATCCCAAAAACAAAGCGGAGCTGTCGGACGGTTGTAATATTCGTCCCGGTTGGCAGCAAGTATCAACCGGTAAAGGGGATGCATATCATAAGAGAAAATAATCAGGCACATTTTGCAAAGGTCTCGTCTCAATTAGTGTTAAAACACTTTGTATGTTATTAAAAACAAACCTTGATCGTCAAACCTTTATGAATATAATAAAAAATAAACAGGTTTGTCTGTTTTTCCTTTACTTGATTAAATGTTATTGTTACAAGTTACTAAATCGCTTCGTGTTTTATACGACGTGAGGCGAAGGACTCAAGAAAAGAGAATCCCTAATATTATCAAGCTATTGTCTTTTGAACTTCATTTGTTTGGAGCAAAAGGCGGTTCGAGAAACTATTCAAAAACTTACAGGAGATTTACGTAGATGAACATCAGCAGAAGTTTAGGTATTCTGGTAGTTTTTGCAGTGCCGGCCATAATTGGCGGCGGTATTGTTTACGCTTTTTTCGGGGACTATGTTCCTGTTTTCGTGTTTGAAACTCTTCTTTTGTTAGTGGCGGGTGGATTTGCCTGCAAGTAAAGACGTCTGTTATCCAACTTTGCACGATACCTTTCTCGATGAGACCTGTGTTCACGAATTATTATTGGTAAATTGGAGGTACTATGCAGGATAAAACTTCACAAAATATTATTTTGTGGTTTTTTCTGGTCCTTTTTCTGGTCTCGGCTTTTACGCTCGGCCGGCTTTTCTGGCCCTTTATTTCTGTTCTTGTTATTGCTGCTGTGGTAACCAGTATTTTTAGACCGGTTTATAATTTTTTAAACAGAAAAATCAGTCCTCTTTTTGCATCGATTCTAACCTGCGCTTTTATATTTTTAATCCTGTTTATCCCGATAGTCTTTTTTGTAGGAATTCTGTCAAAAGAGGCTTACGGGCTGTATATTATGGGAAAAAGTGCTGTAATCAGCGATCAGATCAAGACTATTCTTGAAAGCAGCAGGATTCTAGAAAAAATAAACCTTGTCCTTTCAAATTTAAATTTAGAAATTACGGGTGAACAACTCAATAAAGGGGCGTCTGAGCTGGGTAAAGTTGTCGGCCTTTTTTTATATCAGCAAGCCAGTTCTATTGCATCGAATGCGCTCAAATTTTTTGTTTACTTCTTTTTTATGCTCCTTGTTATCTATTATCTTTTAATTGACGGGGACAAACTTGTTGCGTTCATCATTGATCTTTCTCCACTGCCAAAGGAACAGGACGAAAAACTGATTAAAAAATTTAAGGACATGGCCGGTGCTATTCTTATCGGAAATGGACTTTGCGCTCTGATTCAGGGTGTGGCCGGCGGCATCATATTTTCACTCTTTGGTTTAAGGTCACCGTTTATGTGGGGTGTTATAATGGGACTGCTTGCGTTTCTTCCCATCATAGGAATAGGAATTGTGTTTATCCCTGCAGCTCTTTATCTAATCTTAAAGGGGAGGATTGCATCAGGGATATTTTTTGTTGTTTTTTACATTATACTTTCCGGTGGAATCGAATATCTGTTAAAACCGAAACTTGTGGGCCGACGGGTTAAAATGCATACGCTTCTTGTTTTTTTCTCAATCATCGGGGGATTGAAGATGTTCGGAATTCTGGGTATTATTTATGGCCCTCTGGTTGCCACTGCTTTTTTAACATTAACAGATATTTATTATACCAGCTATCAACAATTGGTTGACCCTGTTAAGGATTGAAAATTAGAAGTGACTAAAGTGAACTAAAGTTTGAAGTGCCTAAAGTTAAGGTGTCGCTCCCCCCTGCCATTGCAAGGCACGAGCGGGCAGGTCGCTCCATCTGTTCATATAAAAATTAGTAGAATTCCAAAACCCCGGAGTAATGGGCTCCGCCCCGATGAAATAGGCGTTGCATTTCATTGGACAGGCATTCCACAGGGTAAACTTTAGGCATTTTAGATCACTTTAGATCACTTCAAACTTTTTTTAAGTTGTAAATAATTTGCCGTAAAAAACACAAAATCTACAACTAAGAGACTAAATTCTGAAAGAATAGACAATTGGGTGTTTAATATGTTGAATACAGAAAAGTTGGCACAGATCAGTATCGAGAGCGAGATGAAAAAGTCGTATCTCGATTATGCCATGAGTGTGATCATCGGGAGGGCACTCCCGGAAGTGCGAGACGGTCTGAAACCCGTGCACCGACGCATACTATTTGCAATGCGAGAGCTGAAAAACGATTGGAACAAAGCTTATAAAAAATCTGCCCGTATAGTCGGTGATGTTATAGGTAAATATCATCCCCATGGCGATACTGCGGTTTATGATACGATTGTGCGGATGGCCCAGGATTTTTCTTTAAGGTATCCCCTTGTAGACGGCCAGGGCAATTTTGGTTCCGTGGATGGCGACTCTCCGGCTGCAATGAGGTATACCGAAATCAGAATGACGCGTATGGCCCATGAGATGATGGAGGACCTGGACAAGGAAACCGTTGAGTTTACGCTTAATTATGATGATTCTTTAACAGAGCCTTCTGTACTTCCGGCCAAAGCCCCAAACCTTTTAATAAACGGTTCTGCCGGTATCGCCGTTGGTATGGCCACCAACATTCCGCCCCATAATCTTTTTGAAGTAATTGAAGCTACAAAGGCTATCATAAACGATCCTGATCTAACATGTCAGGATCTTCTGGAGTATATCCCGGGCCCTGATTTTCCCACGGCCGGTATAATTTACGGCACTACAGGAATTCACGACGCATATTCAACCGGCCGGGGCATAATCCGGATCAGGGCCAGGGTCGTGATCGAAAAAGACAAAAGAACAGGAAGAGAGACAATCATTATCACGGAGCTTCCTTATCAGGTTAACAAGGCAAAACTTATCGAAAAAATTGCAATCCTGATAAGAAAAAAACAGATCGAAGGGGTGCGATATATAAGGGATGAGTCGGACCGGGAAGGTATGCGGATCGCGATAGGGTTGAAAAAAGATCAGTTTGCGGAGGTGATAATCAATCAGCTTTACAAGCACACGCGGATGGAGAACACCTTCGGTATCATCTTTCTTGCCATTGCAAACAACCAGCCTAAACAACTTTCTTTGAAAAAGATTCTTGAGCATTTCATTCTTCACCGCAGAGAGATCATTATCAGGCGAACCAGGTATGACCTGAAAAAGGCTGAGGCGCGGGCCCATATCCTGGAGGGCTTAAAAATTGCCCTTGAAAATCTTGATGATGTCGTTTTCCTGATTCGCGAATCAAAATCGCCGGACCAAGCCAACAAAGGCCTGGTTCGGACATACGACCTGACTGTGATACAGGCACAGGCCATACTCGATATGCGTCTGCAGCGGCTTACCGGTTTGGAGCAGGAAAAAATTCTGGAAGAATACAAGAATATTCTCAAAGATATCGCCTGGTACGAAGAGATTTTAAGCAGTGAGCGTCTTGTGAAAAATATTATTAAGGACGAGCTTACAGAAATACAGCAAGAGTACGGTGATCAACGCCGGACTGAGATTGTTGAATCAACAAAAGAGATAACCATTGAGGATATGATTGTTGAAGAGGACATGGTCGTCACCATTTCCAAAAGCGGTTATATAAAACGGAATCCCATTACCCTTTACCGGAAACAGCACCGCGGCGGCAAAGGAAAGACAGCCATGGGAGTTAAAGATGACGATTTTATCTCAAGTCTGTTTGTGGCTTCCACCCACCATACTTTCCTGTTTTTCACAAACCAGGGAAGGGTTTACTGGTGCAAGGTGTACGACATCCCCCTGGCCGGCCGCATGAGCCGAGGAAAAGCCATTGTTAATCTTCTTAATCTGGGAAAGGGTGAAAAACTTGCAACAGTGCTTGATGTTCCGGCATTTGAACCGGGATATTACGTTATTATGGCAACCAGAAGCGGACTGGTCAAAAAGACCGATCTTATGGCGTTTTCCAGACCCAGATCTGGCGGTATCATCGCTTTAAGTCTGGTTCCAGGTGACGAATTGATTGCAGCAAGGATTACAGATGGGACTCAAAATGTCTTTTTAGGTTCTACCATGGGCAAATCCATACGTTTTCACGAGTCTAACGTTCGACCGAGCGGCCGCGTCGCAAGAGGCGTTCGCGGGTTGAGCCTTGGGAAAGATGACCGAGTTGTTGGTATGGAGGTTTTAAGCCATGGCCAGAAGCTGTTTACGGCAACGGAAAACGGGTACGGGAAAAGAACCTCGATTGATGAGTATCCTCTCCAGAGGCGTGGGGGCAAAGGTGTCATTACCATTAAGACAAGTAAGCGAAACGGACAGGTAGTGGCAATACTTCTGGTTGATGATGATGACGATCTGATGTTAATGGCCGATACAGGGAAACTGATACGCATGTCTGTGAGCCAAATCTCTGTGATCAGCCGTAACACCCAGGGGGTAAAGATTATTGGGCTGTTAGGCGAAGAAAAGGTTGCCGGTGTTGCAAGGCTCGCGGAAAAGGAAGATCATTTATAGGTGAGGTGATTAGCCGGTGAAAAATCGAATAGATGAAAGCGCCGTAAAGATCGGTGTTGTGGGCGCTGGAAGCTGGGGCACAGCTCTTGCCGATCTTCTGGGTTTAAAAGGTTTTAAACTTGATTTATGGGTATTTGAAGATGAAGTAAAAGAGCAGATCGAAGCATACAGGGAAAACAAAGTTTTTCTCCCAGGTTTTCCCCTTTCAGCCAACATATCCCCTTCCAACGATATTTCCGAAGTTGTATCAAAAAAAGATCTGGTACTGATTGTTGTTCCGTCCCATGTTATGAGGGAGACGGCTCAAAAAGTTCACGGGCATATTTCACCCGGGACGATCGTTGTGTCGGCTTCCAAAGGTATCGAGAATAAAACCCATTTGACCATGTCGGGCGTGCTCAAAGAGACCCTTCCTGAAATTGACGAAGACTTTTTTGCAGTCCTTTCAGGCCCGAGTTTTGCGCGGGAAGTAGCAAATAAATTTCCCACCGTTATAGCCGTGGCATCAAAAGACCAAAAAGTAGCAGGCTATATTCAGCACATATTTGCAACTCCGTATTTCAGGGTTTATACAAACAATGACATGATCGGTCTTGAACTGGGAGGCGCTGTAAAAAATGTTATTGCCATAGCCGCAGGGATCATGGATGGTCTTGGTCTTGGCTTAAATACAAGGGCGGCTTTGATCACCAGGGGTCTGACAGAGATTCGTCGGCTAGGATTAAAGCTCGGAGCCAACCCGCGTACTTTTGCCGGAATCGGCGGTGTCGGGGACCTGGTGCTGACCTGCACCGGGGATATCAGCAGGAACCATACCGTGGGGAAAAAGATAGGGAAGGGCATGAAGTTAAAGGAGATCCTGTCTGAAATGCAAATGGTTGCAGAGGGTGTTAAAACAGCCAGGTCGGTTTATAACCTGTCACGCAGGCTTGGTATTGAGATGCCGATTTCCCACGAAGTATACCATATTCTTTATGACGATGTTTCTCCCAAAGAAGCTGTACACAGGCTGATGACCCGCGACCTTAAACACGAACTCGATGTAAATTAAACGTCTCGGAAATTCTACTATTTATTGGAAATAAAGGTATTTTTTAGACTTATATTTTTAACTCGCACATGGAATAATGAAATGATGGAATAATGGAATGATAATTTAAAGAAAATGACATTCCTCTATTTAATTCCTGTCAAGAGGAATTTTATAATAACCCAACTTTCCATTTTTACAGAACCCAATATTCCAGTGTTCTAATATTCCAACATTCCAATTGTGAGTGAAGCGAACTAACTTGATCGGTTTATGAAAAAATATGCAACTTTCGATCGGCAGTCCGAAATTGAACGTGTCAGACAACATAAGGGGAAAGGTCACAGGGAGAGGCTTAGGGAAAAATTTCTTACTTCGGGCCTGTCCGGCTTCCATGACTATGAAGTAATTGAACTGCTCCTGACGCTTGCCACCCCTCGAAAAGACTGCAAGGATGCTGCCAAGGCTTCGCTGAAACGATTTAAAACCCTGCAGGGAGTACTTGAAGCTTCACCGACAGCGCTTTGTGAAGTGCCCGGGATCGGCCCTAAGAATCTTCTGGGAGTCAAGCTTATAAAAGCGGTTGCAGATCGTTATCTTGAAAAACGGTTGATACATAAAAACCCCTTGAATAACTCCAGGGAACTGTTCGATTATCTTTACCACAGCATAAGAGAAAAGAGTCGTGAATGCTTCAATGTTCTTTTTCTTGATGCCAAGAACAGGGTTATTGCTTTGGAGACCCTCTTTGAAGGAACTTTGACTGCAAGTTCGGTTTACCCCAGAGAAGTAATAGTTGCGGCCCTTAATCATCACGCCGCAGCTCTTATTTTTGCTCACAACCATCCTTCAGGTGATCCCAAGCCGTCTACGGAAGATATCTCCATAACACGCCAGTTAATTTTTGCATGCAGAGTAATCGGCATAACCGTTCACGAACATTTGATCATAGGAGACAACCGGTACTTCAGTTTTGCGGATCAAGGTTATATTGCAAGGATGAATCGGGAATTTGATGTGCAAGACAATGGCCAATAAAGATCTGGATAAAAAATTTCCCGCCTGCTTTGGCGAACTTGAAACTGTTTTTCCAAAAAGCAGGAACGGTTTGCGAAATACTCCTGAGGCCTGTCTTGCATGTCGCCACAAAACAGAGTGCTTAAAATCAGCCATTGATGGGATCGGCGGACTGAAGGTTCGGGAAGAATTTGTCGACAGGGCGTATACGTCCGGTGCTATTGGTTTTATGGAAAGATGGTCGAAAAAGAAAGACATACAACGCAGGTTGGAAAAGAAAATCAAAGGGAGTCGATAAGGGAGGAGAAATCATGAGAACCATTCAAGATATAGATCTTTCAGGCAAAAGGGTCTTTTTCAGGGTAGATTTTAATGTTCCCCTTGATGAGCATCAGAACATCACCGATGATTCCCGGATTCGCGCTGTTTTGCCGACACTGGAGTACGCACTGGATCATAACGCCAAGCTGATCATCACTTCACACATGGGCAGACCAAAAGGAAAGGCCGTGCCTGAACTCAGCCTTTCTCCCGTAGCTAAGCGCTTGGGCAGATTCCTTAGAAAAAAAATTATAATGGCAAAAGACTGTATCGGTTCTGAGATAAAAGAGATCGTAAATAAAATGAAAAGGGGCGATGTTGTGCTCCTCGAAAATTTAAGATTCCATCCCGAGGAGCAGAAAAATAATGATGCATTTGCAAAGGCGCTGGCCGAGCTTTGTGACGTTTATATAAATGACGCCTTTGCCGTTTCTCACCGGGTCAATGCGTCGGTTGTCGCCATAACAAAATTCGCGCCCATATCCGGAGCCGGTTTTTTGCTTCAAAGGGAACTTGACTATTTTAAAAAAGCAATGGCTGATCCGCAACGTCCCGTGGTTGCCATTGTGGGAGGTACAAAGGTTTCGAGCAAAATAGGGGCGTTGGAGAATATGCTGCGCTATGTTGACAAGTTAATCATCGGTGGTGCCATGGCAAATACCTTCCTTAAAAGTACCGGCCACGATTTGGGAAAATCAAAAGTAGAAATTGATCTTATTGAAGTGGCTGCATCTGTAATGAGAAAGGCAGCTGAAAGCGGTATAAAGTTATATCTTCCCGTGGATGCGGTAGTGGCAAGCCATTTTGATGCCAGAGCTGAAATCAAAATCGTACCGATGCAGGAAATCCCTCAAAACTGGATGGCTCTGGATATCGGTCCTGCCACATCTCTGCTATATTCTCAGGTTTTGTATGATGCCAAAACTATTATCTGGAATGGTCCCATGGGCGTGTTTGAAATGGATGCATTCAGCCGGGGGACATTCGCCATGGCGCATAGCGTGGCCAATTCTTACGCACTTTCAATCGTTGGCGGTGGAGATACGGATGTCGCCGTACACAAGAGCGGCGAAACTGACAGAATAACATATATTTCAACAGGCGGAGGAGCCTTTCTTGCCCTTTTGGAAGGTAAAACCCTGCCGGCTGTGGCTGCGCTGGACATCTAGATTGTTGATTGTTGATTGAAGATTGTTGATTGTTCGGATTGTTAATTGATGATTGAGCAGGGATCAGGGTTCGGGGACAGAAGTCAGAGGACAGAGGACAGAGGTCAGAGGTCAGATGGCAGAGGTCAGAGGTCAGATGGCAGAAGTCAAATGACCAATAAAAATATTCGAAGAACAATTACTGTTGTAGTTGTATGTATCCTTGTTTTGCTGGGATATTTATATCGCATACCTTTGTGGGAAAAGACCACCTATTTCTACGATCTTTTTACGGATAGAGAGCAAATCAAGGTTTTTGTCACATCCTTTGGTTCCGGTGCGCCTGTTGTTTTTATAATCATTCAGATTCTTCAGGTTTTGCTGGCCCCTTTTCCAGGTGAAGCAACAGGCTTTATCGGAGGATATTTGTTTGGGGCTGCAAAGGGATTTTTATTTTCGAGTATCGGCCTGACAGCAGGATCGTTGATCAATTTTACAATCGGTCGTTTTCTGGGAAAACGGTTTGTAAGAAAACTTATCCCCACGGCTCAATTAAAACGGATGGATAATGTTGTTAAACGCCAGGGCGTCATTGTTCTGCTTGTTTTATTTATTTTCCCGGGATTTCCTAAAGACTATCTGTGTTTATTTCTCGGGTTAAGCGCCATACCTTTAAAAATCTTTATTATACTTACAGCCATAGGACGAATGCCAGGGACACTGATGCTCAGCCTTCAGGGATCGAATGTTTTTGAACAGAGATACGGGTGGTTTGTCTTGATATTAGGCTTATGCCTTGTACTTATCTTTTTTACATACAGGTATCGGGAGGCTTTGTATCAATGGATTGAGAAGTTTAACGGAAAATGAAGGTCATATGCTGTTGACGATTGTTTAAAATAGTGCTATTATAATAAGAAAAAATATGCGTTCAGGTGGGTTTTTAACCGCGAATGAACACGAATACACACAAATTAAAAAAATATTATTACTTTTAACCATTTTCGAAATTTGGAACTCTCAGATTAAGTTTTAATCTCAAAACAGATTCGTTCGGCGAATTCCAAGGGGGCAAGATTGGCATTCTGGAGTGTAAGGGAAGAGATTAGCCAGGAAAATAGATTGAGGCGTTCTTATTATGAGCTTTTGCGGGATGACCTGGATCAACAAATGCTCAAGTATGCGCTGATAGATTCATATAATAATTTTCTTTGTAAAAAAATCGATTACCCGTTTGTAGAAAAACGTGAATTGAAACCCCGTGCGCGTATCCCGGCTGTGGAGCATGAATGCCAGAACTCTTTTTTAGTGATTTTTGCGGAAGATACAATCCCTGTGACTCATAAAAAATATGTTCGGTTCTTTGATGTGAACAAAACCACCAAAACCAATCTTCTCCGTTATGAAACGCTCCATCTCTCAAGCAAATTTGATTCAAAGCAGAAATATTTAGAGTCGGCCCATTTCCATGATTTGTTAAAGACGTTGCTTCCCGTGGATTATGCACTCCTTATTCAAAGAGATCCGGCCGGCAGGGCAAAGAATATATTTAGTCTGTCACATTTTCATGTGCGTATCGACTGGCCGATTGCAGATGCAGCCGAAGACCTGGCCCGCAGCCTTCGTTATGTATCGAAGGATCTATATGAAAAAGGAGATAAATACGCAGAATACATCCAGAAAAAATTCTTCGAGTATTATTGTCTGTCTGTCGATGTTGGCGGCAGAAGGACTGCAGCTATTGTTGCGGCCCAGTATTTAAAAAGGATCCCCTGTATTACTACGGTTTATGCAGGAAGCAGCGAATCGAGAACGTTAATGCGGATTTCCGAAAGGGGCGTTTCAAAATTGCTTTTGATGAGGTTTGAAAACAGTGAAATGGAACAGATTGCAGAAGCAAATAATATTGCGGCCCGGACGTTCAAGAAAAATTATGTGGTGGCCCGCCAAAAAAAGGACGGCATCTGCATATTCCAGGCAACCTATTCAGTTACCAATCATGCCAGGATGCCTGACGACGGAAAATTACGTGAAATCAAGCCGGATTTGAACTGGCTGAGCGTCGGAGGGCAGCATATTGTTCCAAAACCGGGTGTGTGGAAGTATCCTCCGCTTTCCTTGAATGTTATTTATACCTGATTCAGATCTATTTCTTTCATCATTGCTGTTTCGTCGCAGTCCGGAAATTTCACACACATGATACAGTCGGCCCAGATTTTTATCGGGAGCTCTGACCTGTTTATTTGCATAAAGCCGAATTTTTTAAAAAATTCCTGGCGGTAAGTGAGTGCAAACACTTTTTTTACCTCAAACGATTTTGCCTCGGAGAGTATTGTTTCTACAAGCTTTGATCCTATTTTTTTCCTCAGATGTTCAGGATGTACGGCAAGAGATCGTATCTCAGCAAGATCATCCCAACAAAACTGTAATGCACAACAGCCGATAACGTCATCATTCCTTTCATCCACGTAAACCGAGAAATCCCTCACATGGTCATATAAGACACTTAAAGGGCGTGGAAGAAGCTCTCCCTTGAT
>JAUWLP010000107.1 GCA_030613575.1 Desulfobacteraceae bacterium | reverse complement strand
TTTTTATATAATTGACAGAATTCCTTAACTTTAGCTCACTTTAAACTTTAGTTCACTTCAAACTCTTGCAGCGATTCTTCAGGCAGAGCCAATTGTCTCTGACCTGGCCCAAAGGACCAGGTTTTTCAGGGTAAAATAAATTGGAAACTACTTAGTGCTCAAATGTATTTATGGATGGGCACAAGTTGATATACTGCTCCAAACTTAGTTCCTTCCTTGGCTTTAAACCCCGGTTAAATATTAAATACGGATTTAACGGGGCAGGCAAAAATGAACATTTTTCAAAGGTCTCACTGGTTACTGGTCACTGCCGGGGGTTTGGGTTTCAGAAGCGAATTACGTATGTTTTGAAGTTCTACCGCATTGTTTGAGAAAATCCATTCTACGCCCCTGTTGAGTTCACGGGATAAACAGTTTTTAGAACCAATAAACCCCGTTCCAACAAGTTGTTTCTGCTTATGGTGTTTTTTCAGTATGGTATCGGTTATTAAGAAGTAATGCCCTGCAACTCCCCGGTAGTTTTTCCAAAGGGACAGATTGCTTAACCTTTTAACATTGAACCGGGCGCTCGGAAGAAATGTTGACGAAGGTACAAAGTTGACCAACATGAACATCTCAGGCCGCAGAGAAATAAAATGGAAATCAACCTGAGGCGTCAGTTGACTGAAAAGATCTTTTAACACATTGTTTTGATATACAGGATCAGGATATTTTTCTTCCTTGATTTCAACCATAAGATGTAAGGTTTTGCTATACTTTTGAATTACTTCGGAAAGAGAAGGGATCAAGTTACAATGTTCTTTTAACTCGGAAAGTGTTACCTTGTTTACCTCTATATCGGACTTAAACACTCTTTGAAGGTTCCTGTCATGAAAGACAACCGGTTGCAGATCTTTGGTCCAGCGGATATCAAATTCTATACCCCACACGCCGGCTTCTTTTACACGGTCAAATGCAGCGATTGTATTCTCAAAAACCGTCTTATTATCATACTCTCCACGATGTGAAACAATTTTGCACTGTTTCAATAGTTCTTTATCGGGGATGGGTTGCGGCAGGTACGTATAGAAAAAATCGATAACCTGATGTAATCGTTCTTCAAGCCAAAGGGTGATTTCCATGATTAAATCCTTAAAATGATTTTTTGCATACGTACAAATAGAATAAAATCAAGATTTCGTCAAATATTTGGTGGAAAATAGTTGAGTAGGAAAAGAGCGTTCTCCCTGTATTGGGAATCAAATGCGTTTTCCCTGTTGGGATCTATATTTCTGATTGACAGTCAAATCTCTTTGGATTAAAATTTCTTCAATTCCAATTCGTTCTATTCCGTGCAAATGTTCAAACAAATAAAACTTAGTTTCACAGTTTATCATAATTCATAAACACCCAATTAATCAAGGAGGTTGCAATGCAAAAGAGACTATTTTTACTTGCTCTGATTTCGCTGCTGGTTCTTTTTATGACAACGGGATGTATGGAAAGCATGGTCAAGCCGACCGCCAAAACAGATACGGGAGCGGAGATGCAGCTTCCACCGTATAGTGGACCCAGAGCCAAAGTTGCGGTGGCCAGATTCGACTGGAAAGTAGGGGGGAGCGGCAGTACCACCAGGATTTCAGGGTTTGGAGGACAATCGTACACGGTTACCCATGAGCGGAATACAGGATATATGACCGGTCTAAAAGACATGTTGACCACCGCTATGGTGCAAAGCAAGAGATATCGCGTGTTGGAGCGCATGAATGTTGATGCACTTAAACAGGAAATGGCATTAACCAATCAGGGATATTCAGACAAAAGCGGCATTAAAAAAGGTGGAATCAAAGGAGCCGATCTGCTGATTATGGCCGCTATAACAGGATGGGATCCGGCGAGTTCCGGTGGAGGCGGCGGACTTGGCGGTGGTGTGCTTGGTAAAGCTTCTGCCTTGTTTGGAGCTGCCCGCGGGGCTTTCAAAAAATCATCCATGGCCATGGATATCCGTATCGTTGATGCTCATACATCTGAAGTTTTAGCGGCAACCCGTGTAGAAGGTGAGGGAAAAAGTGTCAATATTGGCGGCGGACTTCTCGCACTCACCGGAAGTGGCGGAATGGGAGGCGGCTTGGGCGGTTTTGCAAAGACCCCCATGGAAAAGGCGATCAGAACTTGTATTTATAATGCGGTAAAGTATATTGCCGAAAACACACCACAAGAGTATATGAAATATTAAATCAATTCCTACCCCCAGATGAGGTGGTTTGTTTTTTATGGAATTTGCCCAAGGTTTCTGGCGGACCGGATTAAGTCTGCCCCCCTGACACTACTTGACCTTTTCTAATTTGTCTAACAAGCTCCGGGCGTTTTTGACATGCTTTTTTGCCTTTTTATGCTCCGGATTCAGTGATAAAGTCTTTTCCCATTCCTTTATGGCGCTCTGTAGTTCTTCGTTCAGAAAGTGTTTGACGCCTTTAAGGTAGTGTACTTCAGCCTGTTTCTTCATAGACTTTTTTATATTAGAAATAGTTTTTTCAACACAATCATATTGAGGGTCTGCTCTGTTAAGCACATTTAAGGCTTCGGTATAGTTCTTCCGAATTGTCAAGTGTTTTCCTTGTTGACAAAAAGCGGTATTGATCAGATCTTCGGCCGCTTTATTCGATTTGTCATAATCTAAAATCTTTCCTGCAACATCCAGCACTTCCCGGTATCTTTTTTCTTTCAAAAGGTTTTCCGCTTTTATCAGTTCAATACGGATATCGATCGTAGGACGGGTAAATTCTGATCCGAGTACGGGAAGTTCAAGAATGGTTCCGGGTACTGGTTCTTTATCGGTTTTAAGATTATTGAAATAGGCGATCAGAAAATCTTTTGAAGGATCTTTATAGAATTTCTTTGAAATACCTTTAAGAGTGTCTTTTTCTTTTACTTTATAGTTTAGGTATTCTTTTGGATGTAACCTGTTTTTCAGATAGTCTAAAGCCTCTTTATGACCGGGGGCATATCTTAACGTTGTCAGAAACTGCCCTTGGGCGTCTTTGAATCTTCTTTTTTTGTAAAATGTCATACCCTTTGTAAAATGCTGTTTGGCTTTATGATCGATGGCAGATTTTAAGGAGGCTATCTTTTCAGGAATTATTGTGCTGTCCGGATTCAGTGTTCCGGCAATTTGCATGTAAAAAAGGGCGGTTTGCAATTTGTCATTTTTTTCATATTCCAGCGCTTTTTCCAGGTAGGAAGAAGAGAGCAAAACATTAGTATTATCAGGAACTTTTTCGGGAAACATGTGTGCAAATTTATCGACGAATTCTCCAAGAAACTCCCGCACACCGGCGCATCCAGTGAAAAAAAACAGAATAGTTAACAGCAAATAAATGTTAAACAACTTTTTCATTTCAATTCCATGTTTTGAAATACGGACAGTTTGGTTTTAAATTTTTCAATATCATATTTGCCGTATATTGCCGAACGATTGATCCTGTAATTATCAATAAAAAACGAATTCGATTCCTGCTCAACAGTGAGTGCGGCACGGTAGCCATGTTTTTTTAGCATGGCAATGACGAGATTGTTGGTTATACCATACGGATATGCCAAACATTCGCATTCTTTATTCAGTTTCTTTTTGAACAACTTTTTGGGGTAACTTATCTCCATTTCAAGGGATTTGAAGTATTCTTTAAACGACTCATTCTTCTTTGGTACTGTCAGATTTCGGTGTGTTTTGGTTTGGCATTGGATATCAAACCCGGCTTCTGAGAGCTCTTTGATTTGTTTCCAGGACATGGCTTTTCCGCCGCCGACAAAATCGGTGTAAATAAAAATTGTGGCCGGGAAATCATATTTTTTCAATATGGGAAAAGCGAAGTCATATACGGAGCTCCATCCGTCGTCAAATGTAATCACAACAGATTTTTCAGGTATCTGTTCCTTATAATCGAGAAAATCTAATAATTGATCCAGCATGATAACATGATAGTCGTTTTCCTTAAGATATTTCATCTGGGCTTTAAAGTCGTCTTGAGTGATTGATATTTTACTCGGTTTGTTTTTGGAGAAACTGTAGTATGCCAAAACCGGGACGGTTTGATAACCCCCGGATTTAAGGCCGCTTTTATTGAAGGGGAATAAAGGGATAATCAATTCCTGTCCGGGAGTCAGGGTTTTAATATGGTTAAATTCGGAGATCAGCCAGTCTTTGGACGGATCGTTCAGATATTTTGCGGCAAGGGAAGAAAGCGTGTCTTTGGCGGTTGTCTTGATAATGATAAAATCGTTATTAATTCGGGTTTCAGAAATCTTGTGATGGGACCGGGTACCCGTGGCGCAACCGGCAAGCAGTAACAGGGACAATAGAAAAACAAGGCCGGAAATGGTTTTCATTCTATTTACGGATCGTTGCATTGCGCTTATCCTTTATGCTGAGCAACTTAAACGTTTCAACCGGTTTTGCTTTGCCCTTGATATGCTGCGGCGAAAGCGGTTTTACGGTAATTATGTCTTCAAGATTTTCATAAACACTTTTACTGATAATAATATCACCGGAACTGGCGAGCTTGTTCAGATGTGCGGCCAGGTTTACCGTATCGCCAATTACGGTATATTCCATTTTATCCTGTGATCCGATATTGCCTGATACCACAACTCCGGAATTAATTCCGATACCTACAGATTGAAGGAGGCTGTTTCCATTGTTTTGTTTATTTATAAACTTCTTCTGCATATCAGTTGCAGCCCTTACACCCCTTTCCACATGATCTTTGTGATAAACCGGGACTCCAAAAACTCCCAGAACTGCATCACCTATAAACTTATCGACATATCCGCCATGATCCTGTATTGCCTGCGTGGCAATCTCAAAGTATTTATTCAGCCCCTCAACGATTTCTTCAGGCTCTTTCGACTTTGAATATGATGAAAATCCTCTGATATCGGTGAATACGATAGTGGCTTCATTCCTATGGCCTTTAAGCCAGGCACTTTCAGGATCGGCCATGATCATTTCAAGAACTTCAGAACCGATATACTTGCCAAACGATTTCTGCATGAGAGAGTTCTTCCATAGTTCATCTCCCATGCGATTAAACGCGGTGGCCAGGTTTCCCAGCTCGTCATTCCTTGCCAGTATTATTTTGTGCTGATAATTTCCCGAACCGATTTCACCGGTTGCCAGAACCAGATTTGAAATGGGGCGGGAGAAATGGAATCCGAGCCACACTGCAATTGCACTTCCGAACAGTATGATGAAAAATGTTATTGTGACAATTGTCAAACGGGCTTTGTGGATTAATTTTTCGATAAAATCGATGGATACTCCAACATGGACTTGACCCAGTTTTTTATCTTTAAATAATACGGGACGGGTTAAATTCAAAACATGTTGGCCGGATTTTGAGTAGTAATTAAAGTAAGTAACGTCTTGTTCTTTTTTTACATCTTCCATGTGGGCGAACTTTTCAAAGGTCTTGCCGATTTTATTGATGTCACTATGTGCCTTTATGGTCTGATTGTGATCAACGATGATCGCATAAAGAAGACCCTCAACAGATGTTGCATCCTTTATTAAAGTATTGAGTCTTAAGATATTGTCTTCCAGAAGGGGGACAGGAGAGTTGCTGCTAAAATAGTTCAGACTGACTTTGCCGATTTTGATGGTTTGTTGATAAAGCCTTTCTTTTTGCTGGCTTAAAATGAAAAAGCTCATTACAAAAATAGTAGTGGTAATAATGACCATGGTTGCAGCAAAAAACTGGAGCCATATCGGGATGCGGGGTGGAGGAAGACCTTCGACAAAGTTCCCGCGCTTATCTTTGACAAGTCCTTTTATGTCATCTGCCAGCGTTTTAACCGAAATCTTATATCCAATATTTACTGCCTTGACCAGCTCTTCTTCCGACGCATAACCGAGTTCAACGATAATCTGCCCTAATCGAACGGTCTTACCCAGGGTATAGAGTTTTTCTTTCTGCACCTTCAGAGCTTCATGGAGTTGTTTTTCTGTAATAATGCCTTTTCGTCTCAGGACCTCGCCTATTGTCATACGAAAATCATCAGGAGGTTTCCCAAACAATTTCTTGATTTTGGAATGAATAAATTTTTGTGCGGTTAATCGGTTCATGGATAAGATTTCGAGACTTGAAAGTCCAACAGTTTGACGATTAATACGTCTTTTTTATGAAAAATCTTTAAATTATTAAGTTTATCTAAATAGGCTCGATCTGTCAATACTGGAGAAGTGCTCTCTCTGAACCCTTCAAAATTGATGCATTCGTAAAAAGTCAAAATATTCAAAAATCGTCCTTATAACCTATTGAAATAATTAAGGGCGAAATGAATAAAATGCCAATTTTCGGACTTTTTACGAAACCGTCAAAATTGATGAACTCGTAAAAAATCATCTCTCACAGCCCGGCTTAGACACCTATATTTTAGGTGAAACTGCAGCTAATGAAAAACCCGCAGCATGGAGTTTAAATTACAAACAAAAATGTCTTGACAACTTGACCAATATTTGCCAGTGTGCATTTATGCTGAATTCAAAATCTCCAATTCCGTTATACCACCAACTGGCGGATATTCTGCTGGTAAAAATACGTTCAGGGGAATACCCGTCCGGTTCAAAGATTCAGTCGGAAAACAGCCTTGCTGCGCATTACGGTATAGGCCGGCCCACTGCAAGGCAGGCCACCGATTTGCTGGTTCGAAAACGGGTACTTATCCGAAAGCGAGGCTCAGGGACCTTTGTATGCAAAGATCAAAAAGAGGTTGATCTCTTTTCACTGGCAGGAACGCTCTCATCCTTTCATAAAAAAGGGATATCGGTTTACACAAGTATTCTGCAAAAGATTAAGTTAGAATCGATTGGAGACGATCCGGAAAATCCTTTCGCAAATAAAAAGGCATATTTTTTTTCCAGGCTCAGCCGGGTTGAAAAGGTCCCCGTACTTATCGAGGATATTTATCTCCACGAAACCCTGTTTGCTAAAATAGACAGGATTGACCTGTCGGGCCGATCTCTTTCGCAAATTGTTGATGAAAATTTTTACATGAGGCCCCTTGGCGGAAAACAGAACTTCAGAATAGGCTATTTAACCGGGAAAAAGGCGCAGAGTTTACACGTTGCACCGGACACCCCGATTCTTACAGTGAAACGATTCCTGCACTTTGAGCAGGCAAAAAATGCTGTTTATTCAGAGCTTTATTGCAGAACAGATCAGTTTGTTTTTTCACAGGAATTAGGCGCTTATTTGTAAGGTTTGCGCTTTTGTGGCAAAAAAAATGCTTAGCCAATTAAGTGTGAAGTGATCTAAAGTTCCTAAAGTTAAGGAATACTGCCAATTTTTATAGAAGCCGGAGCGTAGCGACTCCTTAACTTTAGCTCACTTTTAACTTTTCCGGTTTATCCGGGTTAGGAGAATATGCAGATGAAAGATAGAGGCTACTATGAAGGATTCGGGGGAGCTTATCTTCCTGAAATCCTTGTTGCAACCTTTGATGAACTTGTCGAAACCTTTCAAAAGGCAAAAGATGATCCCGTTTTCTGGCAGGAATATGTTGATATTATGTCAACCTATTCCTGCAGGCCCACGCCCATAACCTTTGCTGAAAATCTCACCCGGCATTTCGGAGGTGCGCGCATTTATATTAAGAGAGAGGATCTTAACCACACCGGAGCCCACAAGGCCAACAATGTTATGGGGCAGGGGCTTTTGGTAAAACGGATGGGAAAGTCCCGGGTTATTGCAGAGACCGGTGCGGGTCAGCACGGGGTGGCGACTGCCACCATGGCTGCAAAGTTTGGATTCAAATGTACCATCTATATGGGCGAGGTAGATGTCCGGCGGCAACGCCCCAATGTTTTTTGGATGGAGCGCCTGGGAGCCGAAGTCGTTACTGTGCGGGAAGGGACACGGATTTTAAAGGATGCCATTAATGAAGCGTTCAGGGACTGGGTGACGAATATGGACACCACGCATTATGTGCTGGGAACAGCCTGCGGCCCGCATCCTTTCCCGGAAATGGTATCTTTTTTTCAATCGATTATCGGAAAGGAGGCCAGAAAACAGATCCTTGAAAGAGAGGGTAGGCTGCCGGACAGAATTTATGCGTGTGTGGGAGGGGGCTCCAATGCACTGGGAATATTCAAGGCTTTCCTAAATGATCCTGTTGAACTTGTAGGGGTTGAAGCTGGAGGAAAAGGGCTGGCCACCGGCAAACACGCTTCACGCCTATCTTCTAAAGATGCAAGCATAGGTGTGGCCCAGGGGTATAAGACATATTTTTTGCAGGACAATGACGGCCAGATGAAAGAGACTCACAGTGTTGCGGCCGGCCTGGATTACGTAGGTGTTTCACCGATCCTGGCGCAATATGCAGAAAACGGGCGCATTCGATTCGAGGCTGCAACGGACAGGGAGGTAGTAGATGCACTTTCGCTGACGATTAAAAAAGAGGGTTTGATCCCGGCCTTGGAGTCGGCCCATGCCTTTGCACAGGTCTTTAAGGAGGCGCCGGCCATGTCTAAAGAGGATATTATCCTGATCAATCAATCTGGCAGAGGAGACAAGGATATTTTTACCGTTGCCGATGCATTTGCCGATCCAAAGTGGCAAGAATTTATTAAGGAGAAAGCGCAAGAATATCATGCTTGAATCGTATCTGAAAAACAGACTCAAAGAAAAAGAGATCCTGTTAATGACACATATCGTTCTTGGATACCCCACATTTGAGGATACTTTCACAATCATAGAATCGATGGTCAAAGCAGGTGTCGATCTCATGGAACTGCAAATCCCTTTTTCCGAACCCATTGCAGACGGCCCGGTAATTCTGCATGCCAATCAAAAGTCTCTTTCAAGGGAGACAACCGTGCAAAAATGCATGGATTTTGCCCAAAAGGTTGCCGGAACTTTTTATATCCCATTCCTTTTTATGAGTTACTACAACATTCTTTTTAAATACGGGGTTGACAGGTTTGCTGCAGCAATGGCCCAAAGCGGTCTTAAGGGTGCTATTGTGCCGGATCTTCCTCCTGAAGAGGGGAAGGACTACCTCGGCGCCATGGAAAAACACAACCTTGTTCCGATCTTCATATTTTCTCCCACCACACCGGATAAGCGGATGAAATACCTTGCTTCCTTTGGAAAGGGCTTTATCTATTGCGTGGCCAGAAAAGGGGTGACCGGTGTGGATACCGATTTTTCAAAACAGCTGAAAAAATATCTTGATAGATGTCGGAAAGCGACAGATCTTCCTCTGGCCCTGGGTTTTGGTGTTAAGGAGAAAAAAGATGTCGATTTTTTAAAGGGAAAAGCCGATATCGCGGTCGTCGGATCACAAACCATCAGGCTGGTTGATAAAGAAGGAGTTGGCGCTGTTGGCGAATTTATCAAAAGCCTGAGG
>JAUWLP010000079.1 GCA_030613575.1 Desulfobacteraceae bacterium | reverse complement strand
TGCCAGACCGTGGGCGGGTTGCTGGGCTGCCTGCGTGTCAACGCCTTGAAACCCTCCGGCAATCAATTTTTCCGGTTGGTCACGATACCTTATTTGAGCTTGCGGGGTTTGAGCTTGCGGGGTTTGAGTCTGTGGAGTCCGGGACGTGACAGGAACTTTCTCGGCCGGCATGGCCCTGCCGAAAACCTTTGCATTTACTTGGGTTGCAAAAAGGTTGATGTTGGGAATTACTTGGTCCATTCCCTGGCTTGTATTGAAAAAGGTAAGGGGCGGATTTTCCCCTGAGACATCCACCATTTTGGCATCCATACTGACACTGTCGCCGAAAACCGTGAGGCTGCCGAAAAGAACGTAATCCACATCAAGCCGGCTTCCGATTTTGCGCGCCTTGCTTTCATTAATCGGGAATGAAACCGTTTCCAGTACCTTGGCGGTCTCTTCGCGGCTTAATACAGCCACCTTGTCTTCCAAGTAAAGCCGGGATGTTAGCATATCGACAATTCCGTCTCTCAAAAAAGACAAATCCTTTTCAGCATTGATTTGAAAGGGCACTATCGCAACCCTGTTGACTTTGGCAGCTACCGATTGAGGACTGCCGATAATCGTGACAAGTAGCATCAAACTAATAAAAAAACTCTTTAAGGTTGTATTTGGTCTTGTTTCCAAAAAAAATCCTCCTTTATTTTTGTTTTTTATCACGAAATCACAAAAGGACGAAAATACGAAAGTATATAAGAATTAAAATTAATTAACCACTCTTTTGATCTCCAAAATAGGCTTTGCAAAATTCAACAATAAACCTACTTTCAGACCGGTCGCTTTAAGATATGATCTAAGTTGAGAAAAATGAATGTCAAGAAGTTCTTTGACTGCTTTTATTTCTAAAATAATTTGGTTTTCAACAATAAGGTCAAGACGGTGCAGGCCAACCTCCACCCCCAGATATTTTATCTTAATTTCTTTTTGACTATCAAAATGAAAATTATGTTCGGCAAATTCGACTTTTAATGCTTGCTCATAAATACTTTCTAGAAAACCTGGACCCAACTCTCTATGAACTTCTATAGCAGCACCAATGATTTTCTTGCTTAATTCTTCAAAATCATGCTTAGCCTTTTCCCCGTCAATAGATTCAAAGATTATTTTTTCGAACTTATTGTTTTCACTCATGATTATTTATATTTTTTTCGTGCTTTCGTACTTTCGCGTTTTCGTGATGGTTCTTCCTTAAGGCCGGTTGATCGTCAGTAATTAACATGCAAATATCAGAGGCGAGTCGGGGTGTCAATCGCCATTTTTTATCCAACCCTCACCAGGGCATGGGGGACATCGTGCTTCATATTTCAGTTTCCGTCGACCTTTGAAAATCATTTTGATATTATGGTTTTTGGTTCAAAGGCAACATTACAGTAAACGTTGCACCTTTTGTTTTGTTTCTTGTGGCTGAAATTGATCCACCGTGAATCTCCGCGATCCTTTTGCATATATGCAGACCCAGCCCTGCGCCGCGCTCATCGCCTGACCGTGACGGATCAACCTGATAAAAACGTTTAAATATGTTCTCAAGGTCGTTTTCAGGAATGCCTATGCCGCTGTCACTAACGTCCAACTCGGCTTCATGGCTGTGTTCGATCAAGGACAGGGTTATGGATTGGTTCTCAGGAGTAAAATTTACTGCATTATCCATAAGGTTGCTCAACAGTTGAAGAATCTTATGCCTGTCCACAGAAGCAAATACATTATCACACCGCTCAATGACAAAATGAATATTTTTTTCCTGTGCTATGGGCAGAAAAAAATCATACATCTCCCCTAATAACTCGGCAAGATTTATTCGGCTGAGTTTAAGGTCATATTTCTTTGCGTCAAAACGGGAAATAAGAAAAAGATCATTAACCATTTTTATCAAATCATCAATCCGCTCAAGACAGTTGTGCAGGGTTTCCCGATAATCGGAAGCATCTCTTTTTCGAGATACAGCTACTTCAATCTCGCCCTTGACAGCGGAAAGCGGATTTCGCAGTTCATGGGAAACATCTGCAGTAAACTGTCTGATTTCATTAAATGAACTCTCGATATTGTTCAGCATAAAATTAATGGTAAGCGTAAGGTCCCTGATCTCGTCCTGACCCGGAGGCAGCGGAAGCCTTTCCGCAAGATTCTGCGAAGTTATTTTTTTTGTAACAGCGGTTATGTTCCGTAAGGTTTTTCTGGGCTTTTGCGCAATATACATTCCACAGCAAATACTCAGTAAAAAAACCACGGGAATTGCGCTGAAAATGTTTTGAAGGGAAGTTTCAAGAATTTTATCAGACCGCTTTGTCTTTGTAGCCATCTGAGCGACAAACGGCCCCTGATTCTTAAAAGTAAACCTTGTTTCATAAATGCGGTAGCGTTTTTTTCCTTTTTGATCTGCAGTTACGGTAAAGTGCTCTCTTTCTTTTATGCCATTAGATAAAATTGTTGAAAAATTTTCTGACTCCCATAAAGTGACCCCATCATGAGTCATAATCCGAAAAAAAACCGGATAAAATTCACGGCGAGATATGTCTTCAAAGAACTCTTTGCATCCCTTTACTATGTGATTGTCTTCCTCAATTTCTAGAATTAATTCTTTGGCCTCATCCTTGAGCATTCTGTCTATCTGTTTTAGAAGATTATGCTGAAGCCTGTAATAAAAAAATGAAGAAAGAATCAGTGAAATCAGGAGAAGCGCAAACGTATAGAAAACAGTTAATTTAACATCAAACCGGCTAAAATATTTAACCTTGAGTTTTGATAACATAGCCTACCCCTCTGACTGTATGTATCAGTTTTGTGCTGAAATCTTTATCCACCTTTGCCCGCAGTCTGTTCACATGCACTTCAATAATATTGCTGTGTGTGTCAAAGTCATAACCCCAGACACGGTCAAGTATCATCGTTTTTGTGAGTATCTGCCCTGCATTACGCATCATATATTCAAGAAGCTGAAATTCCTTGGCTGTAAGCTCGATTATCTTATCGTTACGCCGGGCCTGCCTTGTAACACGGTCTAAAACAAGATCTCCGATGATCAGCTTCTGCATTTGGTCGCTTGTCTGTCCGCGCCGCAGAACCGCCCTGATCCTTGCTATAAGCTCTGCAAAAGCAAAGGGCTTGACCAGGTAATCGTCTGCTCCCAGGTCAAGACCATGTATAATATCCTCCTTCTCATCTTTTGCAGTAAGAAAAAGCACAGGGGTTGACACGCCTTTTTGTCTGATAGTCCTAAGGACTTCAAAGCCGTTGATCTCAGGAAGCATCACATCCAGGATTATCAAATCATAGATTTCAGTCGTTGCCATGAACATCCCCTCTTCCCCTCCGGATACGACATCCGTCATAAAACCTTCTTCCGAAAGCCCTTTTTGAATAAAGCGCGCCGTTCCTTTATCATCCTCCACAACAAGAATTCTCATGGATGACTCTCCTTATTGTTTATGAACTTAATTTTATCTTGAGAACTGTTATGGGATTATATGTTCAATAGCAAGCATCCGTTCAGTTATTTTCGTACTCTGTCCAATTGGGCGCAACCCCTAAGTTATATATGCCAAAAAGATAATTTTTTAAAATTAAAAAAAATTAATTTTTTTTTAATGTTCCCGTCATCTTCATTGGTTAAGAGAACAATTGTCACCATGGCAGCGGGTATCAAAGCCTGCCGCAGACATTGAAACTATTTTATGCTGGCGGTGTAAGCGCGATTCAGGGGCAAAAAAGGAGGTATAAAAATGACATTGCATGAAGATTCTGTAAGGGTTGGTAACCGGCTATTTCGATGGCGCAGTTATCTGCCGTTACTCTTTGTCGCAGTCCTAATCCCGGGTCTTTCAGAGTTCGGTTATCCAAAAGGCTCCCATACATATGATTTGATTTGGGAAATGATTTGTCTGTCGGTATCATTTTTTGGTCTCCTAATTCGATGTTATACCATTGCTCATGTGCCCAAAAGGACCTCCGGAAGAAATACAAAAAGTCAAAAAGCAGATTCACTTAATAATACCGGTATGTATTCTTTGATGCGCAATCCTCTATATTTTGGAAATTTTTTCATGTTTTTAGGGGTAACACTGTTTGCCCGCTTGTGGTGGGTAAGCATGATTTATGGGCTTGTTTTCTGGCTATATTACGAGAGGATAATATTGGCCGAGGAAACGTTCCTCAAGGAGAAATACGGCAAAGATTATCTGGATTACGCAAAGCGAACACCTGTATTTATCCCGAATTTTAATAACTGGAAGCCGCCAAGCCTGCCTTTTTCATTCAGGCATATCCTAAAACGAGAGTATTCAGCTTTTTTTGCGATGATTGCATCATTTACTGTCCTGGAATTTGTTGGTGACTATATCGTAACCGGAAAACTAATAATCGATAACGTATGGCTTTGTCTGTTTTTAGGCGGGCTCGGAGTATACCTGACACTAAGAACACTAAAGAAGAGAACAAGAATATTGCATGTGGAAGGAAGATAGAACGCAACAACGCCTGACATCTTACTTCCCGAAATATTAATGAGTAGAAACAGCAGACATTCCTTTTTAATGGATTCAAGGTAAGGGATTTTTTATTACCAGTCCGTATGTAACACAGGAATTGATGAAACGCTTTGAATAACGAAAACATACATCATACGGTTTTAATTCTTGCGGTCATAGCCATATGCTTTACGGGCATATTTAATCACGATCTATGGACTCCCGACGAGCCAAGAGTCGCTGCCATATCGCTGGAGATGGAGCGAAACGGAAATATTGTAATACCACATCTGGCAGGACAGCCCTTTATTGAAAAACCCCCGCTTTATTTTGCCGTTGCTGCCGGATTTATCCGCATAGCCGGACCTGTTATCGGAAACACCGAATCAATCCGGTTGGTTTCTGCTTTGTTTGGTCTGGGTACGCTGATAATAACATTTTTTCTGGCAAGGCGTCTGAGCGATAACCTTTGCGCACTTTCGGCTGTGTTAGTACTTGCGACTATGGCGGGATTTATTGATAATTTTCACCGGATTCGGGTTGATCCGGCCCTTTCTTTTTTTGTAGTGGCTGCAACGGGATCTTTTGCAGAAGCTTACTTTGCAGGTCGCCCATGGTTTCTTCCCCTGGCGGGTTTGTCCCTGGCCGGAGCTTTTCTTTCAAAAGGATTGATAGGACCGTTGTTGGTTGCAATTCCATGGGGAGGCATGTTTTTTTTATGGCTGACGCAAGAAAAAGCAAGTGCCGTAAAAAATGATCTTTTCCTGCGGCAGCACTTGATCTGTGCCATAGTTTTTGTTTTTTTCTCCGGACTGTGGATTATTCTGATGCGTATTTCAGGCGGGCAGGAACTATGGCATGAATGGTTCTGGGTGAACCATGTAGGACGCCTTTCCGGAATCGCTTCAGAAAAGGGGCACATGCACCCCGGTAAATACCTCTATTATTTTAAAACAATTTCCAGTTATACCATGCCATGGTTACCGCTCATTTTCATATGGTTCGTTTCAGTCTGCAAACAATTCCTGACACAAAAGCACATCTCAAAAGAAAATATCTTTTTACTGGTATGGGCGGGAGGAACGATCCTGCTTCTTTCCCTTTCGGTTACAAAACGCAGCGTCTATCTGACTCCGGCCCTGCCCGCATTTGCCATCATTTGTTCTGCGGCATTACACAAAGGCTCGCCGCAATGGTTTAAGGCATATGTTGTTTCATGGCTGGTCTTTTGTGCCGGAATTATGGCTCTGCTGAGCACTCTGCCCTTAACGGATGCGCTGTGGATGGGAATTATTCCCTGCCAAATGGCGAGCTTTCTTCAAAAAGCGGGGCTTGGTAATATCATTTCAGCTACGGGATTAATCACATGTATCTGTTTAATAATAAAAAGGCGCGAAGGGTTTTCTGCTGTAAGCAGCATTACTATTGCTACAGCCTTGCTTTGCATTAGTATTTTTACAGGCACTGTAAAGGCTGTCGACCTGGAAAAGAGCATGCAAGAGACGGTCACCGAATTTTACGCACAAATTCCTGCCGACCAAAGACCGAGAGTTGCCGGCCTGGATTTCAGTGAAACCATGCGTGCGTACTTTTATTACTATTGCAACTGGTCCGTACCCCAGATAAGAGACCCGGACCGGCTGCGGAAAATTATTGCCGGTATTGACCCGGAGTACGACAGCATTATTGTCCCTTACAAAAGATTAGCTCAACTGGAGCGGGTAACGCCACTTTACCGTACCATTGGCGAAAGTCATCCCAGTAAAATTAACCGGAAACGAAAAACGTATTGGGTAAAAGGAAATTGAACCAGACAGGAAACCTTGACCATGCGCAGTGATTTTTTACCATTTTCGCGGCCCTCGATCAGCCGGAAAGAAATAGATGCGGTCATCGAGGTATTAACCTCCGGGTGGATAACCACGGGAAAGAAAAGTGCCCAATTCGAGCAAAAAATTTGTGGCTATACCGGCTGCGCCGGTGCCGTAGCCCTATGTTCAGCGACCGGCGGAATGCACCTGTTGCTCAAGGCGCTAGACATCGGACCGGGCGATGAGGTCATCACCCCGTCAATGACCTGGGTGTCCACAGTAAACCTAACCGTTCTGGCCGGAGCCACGCCGGTGTTCGTGGATATCGACAGGGAAACTCTGATGATGAGGGCCGAATCGCTGGAAGGGAAAATCACCCCGCGAACCCGACTCATCATACCGGTTCACTTTGCCGGCGCCGCGGCCGACATGGATATCATCCGCAAAACCGTATACGCATATTCGGATCAGGACATCTTTATTGCCGAAGATGCCGCCCACGCTATCGGTACGGAGTACAAGGGAGAACGGGTGGGCCGGCAGGGCACGTCTATTTTTTCCTTCCATCCCATTAAAAATATTACCACCGGCGAAGGCGGAATGTTCTGTTCGGATGATGAGAAGCTCCTTGACCGGGTGCGACAATTAAAATTTCACGGCCTGGGTGTGGATGCTTATGACCGACACACCCAGAGTCGGTCTCCCCAGGCGGAAGTACTGGAGCCAGGTTATAAATATAATATGACCGACATGGCAGCGGCATTGGGTTTGGGACAGTTGTCGCGAATTGAAGCGTTTAACCGGAAACGCGCGGAATTGGCCTCACTATACCTGGAAAAGATATCCGGAATCCACGAAATATTACCCCTTGAGATTCCGTGCTATGAAATGAAACATTCCTGGCATCTGTTCATTGTCCGCCTGGATATCGAAACGGCGGGAATGGATCGCAATGAATTCATGCAAGAGTTAAAACGGAGAAATATCGGTACCGGAATTCATTTCCGTGCCGTCCATCTCCAAAAATATTACACGGAGGCCATGCAAACCCGTCGAGGAATGTTGCCCAATACCGAATGGAATTCGGACAGGATCCTATCGTTGCCCTTGTTTCCGGACATGACTGAAAAGGATATCGACTCGGTGATAAAAGCCATAAAGGAGGTTTTGAGTTAAACCATGACAACGGATATTTCTATTGTAATTCCGGTATACAACGAAGAAGACAATCTGAAAGAGCTTCTGGATCGATGCCTCGATGTCTGCAAAAAGATGGATAAATCGTTTGAAATCATCCTGGTTGATGACGGGAGCTCTGACCGGTCGGCGGAAATCATTGCCCGGACGGCCCGAGAAAATTCCGGAAAGGTGATCGGCGTATTTTTTAACCGTAATTACGGCCAGCATGCGGCGGTAACCGCCGGATTTAAAGAGTCCAGAGGCGATACGGTGATTACCCTGGATGCGGATCTTCAAAATCCGCCGGAAGAAATTCCAAAACTTGTGGAACAGATCGACATGGGACACGACGTGGTTGGCAGTATCCGAACGCCGCGCGAGGACAGCCTTTTTCGTAGAGCGGCATCCAACCTTGTGAACAAAACCGTGCAAAAATCCACCGGTGTGATGATGAAAGATTATGGCTGCATGCTGCGGGCATATCGCAGACAGATCGTGGATGCTGTCCTCCAATGCCACGAACGGAGTTCCTTTATACCGGTGCTGGCCAATCGGTTTGCACGGAACACCACGGAAATCCAAGTGCGGCATGCCAGGCGTGCAGCCGGCGAATCCAAATACAGTATATGGAAGCTGATCAATCTGCAATTCGACCTGTTGACCAGTATGACCACCTTTCCCCTCCGCCTGTTGAGCTTTTTAGGAATATTCATATCCGGCACCGGTTTTGCGTTAGGGGTTTACATCATCATTATGAGGCTGATTCACGGTTCTGATTGGGCAGTGGGCGGTGTGTTCACCCTGTTTGCAATATTGTTCATTTTCATCGGAGCGCTCTTTGTGGGGATGGGTCTGCTGGGAGAATATCTTGGACGGGTTTATGACGATGTGCGGGCCCGTCCCCGATTTTTCATTCACCATGTTATCGGCAGGCAACAATCCAAAGAATGACAGCCGTTGGTGGCCATATGATTCACTATTTTACCGTATTAATCATCTGTATAAGGAGAGATTATGAGAACCGTTGTTTTAGCATACCATAATATCGGCTGCACCGGTATCAAAGCCTTATTGCAAAATGGGTTCGACATTCTCGCAGTATTTACCCACACTCAAGACCCAAACGAAAACATTTGGTTTGATTCCGTTGCCAAGCTTGCCTCTGCGCACAGTATTCCCACTTTTGCTCCTGAAAATATCAACCATCCGCTCTGGGTCCAAAAAATCAGGGAGTTGAAACCGGATATTATTTTCTCGTTTTATTACCGCAACATGGTCAGCAAGAACATCTTGGACATACCGCCCAAAGGCTGCCTGAACCTCCACGGATCATTACTTCCCAAGTACCGGGGCAGATGCCCCATCAACTGGGTGCTGGTAAAAGGCGAGAAACAAACCGGCGTTACCTTGCACTACATGACCCCGAGACCTGATGACGGCGATATGGTCTGCCAGAAAAGCGTAGACATATCCTCCCAAGACACTGCATTGACACTGAATAAAAAGATGGTTCAAGCTTCAACCGTTATGCTGAACCAAATTCTACCCCGGATAAAACAGGGGATAATCCCGCAGACACCACAGGATCATCCAGTCGCAACCTACTTTGGGAGCCGGAGGCCGGAGCACGGAGAGATAGACTGGTCTGTTTCAGCCCAAGCGGTCAGAAATCTTGTGCGTGCAGTAACTGCTCCCTATCCCGGGGCATTTTCTCACATCGGAACCAGAAAGTGTTTTTTCTGGCAAGTAGCTATGGCGCCCGGAGCAAACCAGGGAGAACCTCCCGGAACCATTGTCTCTGTGACCCCCCTGGTAATTGCCTGTGGAAAAGATTCAGTGGAAGTGGAGTTCGGCCAGGCTGAAAACAGTATTTACATGAGCGGCGCACAGCTTGCAGGAGAGCTTAACCTTGTAAAAGGGATGCGTTTCGGTCCGCATACGGATTTTTGTTGTGATGCGGAACAGAAAAAACACGTTCTTATTCTGGGAGTGGACGGTTTTATCGGCAATGCTCTGACTGAGCGACTTCTTGAAAGCGGGAAATATGAAGTCCATGGCATGGACCTTCACTCAAGGAGCATCAACCGTTTTCGGAAAAATCCGGAATTTCATTTTCACGAAGGCGATATCGCTATCCACAGGGAGTGGATTGAATACCATGTCCGGAAATGCGATATGGTTATTCCACTGGTTGCAATAGCAACGCCCATTGAATATACCCGGAATCCACTAAAAGTGTTTGAACTTGACTTTGAGGAGAACCTTCGCATTATCCGCTACTGCGCCAAGTACGACAAACGGGTTATTTTCCCGTCCACTTCTGAAGTATACGGGATGTGCAGCGACCCAGCGTTTGATGAAGAACGGTCACTGCTGATCCTGGGACCGATCAAAAAGCAGCGCTGGATTTATGCCTGCTGCAAACAGCTGCTTGACCGGGTGATATGGGCCTATGGCCGGACAGAAGGCTTGAAATTCACTTTGTTCAGGCCCTTCAACTGGATAGGCCCCAGGCTTGACAGTCTTTCATCTGCAAGGATAGGAAGCTCACGAGTTATCACTCAGCTAATTCTTAACCTGGTAGACGGAACGCCTATTCAGCTTGTTGACGGAGGGAACCAGAAACGCTGTTTTACGGATGTATCGGACGGAGTGGAATGCCTCTTCAGGATTATTGAGAACAAAGGCGGAAGGTGTGACGGAAGAATTATTAATATCGGAAATCCCGATAACGAGGCAAGCATCCGCGAATTGGCGGAAATCCTCGTAGAAAAGTTTCAAAATCACCCTCACCGCCATCACTTTCCGCCCTTTGCAGGCATAAGGGAAGTCGAGAGCAAGGCCTTTTACGGAGAAGGTTATCAGGATGTGTTACACAGGAAACCCTGTATTAAAAATGCAAGACGCCTTGTAGGCTGGAACACGGTCAAACCCCTTGAAAAATCAGTGGAGGAAACCCTCGACTTTTTTCTCAAGCAGTACGTTCAAGAAAACAACTGTGATTTGAGGATTGCCGTATGATACTGGGGCTCAGAATTGACGTTGACACATTCCGTGGGACCCGTGCGGGAATCCCGACGCTTAGGAAAATTCTCAAAAGATACGGCGTAAGGGCCACGTTTTACCTTACTGTGGGACCTGACAACATGGGTCGTCATCTCTTCAGGCTTTTAAAGCCCAGGTTCATTGCCAAGATGGTAAGATCGTCAGCCCCTTGCCTTTACGGATGGGACATTGCATTTAAAGGTGTGCTTTGGCCCGGCCCTCTTATCGGAAATAAACTGGGCAAAACAATTGCAGCGCTCAAAGATGACGGCCACGAAATCGGCCTTCACGCATGGGATCACCATTCCTGGCAGACACGCATCGAGAAGATGGATAAAACCGGGGTGAGGAAACACCTGAAAAAAGCCTCGGATACCCTATTTGAAATAACAGGAAAAAGAGCGGTTACATCAGCGGTTCCCGGGTGGAGATCAACAGGCATATCCCTTGAGGTAAAGGAGGAGTTCGGCTTCTTATACAACAGTGACTGCAGGGGTGACTCAGTGTTTTTCCCCATTGTCAGCGGAAAAAAACTGACCGTGCCGCAGGTCCCGGTTACCCTTCCTACATATGACGAGGTTGTAGGCAGAAACGGCATTTCCAGGGATACCTTTAACGACTTCATTCTTTCAATTTTAAGACGTAACAGGCTTAACGTGCTGACAATTCATGCAGAGGCGGAAGGCGGATGCTATGCAGTCATGTTCAGTGATTTCCTCGACAAGGCTTTGGATATGGGCGTAACGGTTATGCCTTTGGGAAAAATCATCGAGCATTTCCCTCCTGAAAAATGCAGCAGAATTATCAAAAGGCCATTTCCCGGACGCGAAGGATGGCTGTCGGTTCAGAAAGAAGGGTAAAAGACAAATGTTCTGGAAATATCTGTAACATATAACGTTCGTACAAAACGTTCACAACTCTAAATTCATACCTATTTTTGTTTGACAGCGTCTGGTCCCTATTGTATTTTATTAATATTGACGGCTTCGTAAAAAGTCCAACTTCTGCGTTGCGCTGCATCCTTCGTCATTGCAGCGTAGTATAAGTACGACTCATTGCTCAGGATTTGCGCGCCTTGAATTTGGAGCTTTTTACTTTGCCGTCGGATTTTGACTTTTTACGAATTCATCAATTATATCAATTTCACAAATAAAACCATTTTATCCATTGCCGCTTTTAAAACTCTATATCGATGAGCAAGTGGCACATTTGCCTCAGGTTGTTTCTATCCGATCACGTATAGATGTTCCCGCCGTGGTCGTTCAGAATGTTC
>JAUWLP010000165.1 GCA_030613575.1 Desulfobacteraceae bacterium | reverse complement strand
ACTTAATTCTATCATTCCGCTGTAAATATCTGGAAGGTGCTCCCGGATCTCCTTGAGAATCGTTTCCGGGGTTGCAACAAAGATCCCGCCATTCCAGTAGTGCTTGCCTCCCGCAAGATAGTCCCGGGCTTTTTCCAGACTAGGTTTTTCAACGAATTCCAATACTCCGTAAGCTTTTAAACCGCCGGCCTCAACCTGATTATCATCCCTTTGAATATAACCATAGCCGGTCTCGGGCCTGCTTGGCATGATGCCGATAGTCACGATTCCACCCGAATCGGCAAGCTCATATGCTGCGCGAAGTGCGTTTATAAATGAGGCAGGGTCTCCGATAAAATGATCCGCCGGAAGAAAGGCAACCGCTCCCTGGCACCCTAAGTGCTGTGCGTATATGGCACCGAGACCGATGCAGGGTGCGGTATTCCGCCCAACAGGTTCGGCAATCAGATGCACCTTTCTATCCTTAAAAAGCGTTGTGGCCTCGTTTATGTGTTCTTGACCCAACACAAGGATAATCTCCTCATCGCACGCCAATGGTGTGAGTCTATTACAGGTCTCTACTACAATCGGATCTTGGCCGGTAATACTCAAAAACTGTTTAGGTTTTTTCCTCCGGCTCATTGGCCAGAAGCGAGTACCTGAGCCCCCTGCCATAACAGCTACAAACATATCTTCCTCCTCTCTGAGACCTTTGCAAAACGCCCCTTTTTGCACGATTGATGCCTTGTATATCCGGCCGATACAAGACTTGCAGAATTTAGGTACTGTTATCAGACAATCTTGTCACTTTCAACATCAAAAAATTCTTTTCCCCCATTCTATTTAGGCTCTCGAAAAAAAATAACTTTACATTTTTTTAATACCTGTTTAAAAAAAAGGAATTTCCCATACTGCCAAGTTAATACCTCCACCCTGCCCTCTTGACAGGATAAGTTCTGGTTGGGGTGAAAATGGATCTTTCACAATAACCGGTAAATTAATCTATGTCTTCATTAGATATTCTTGCAGATCAATATTTAAACTATCTGGTCTTCGAAAAGGGGCTTTCGGAGAAAACCATAGAATCGTACAGCAGCGATCTTGCCAGGCATCTTGAATTTCTAAAGCAAAAAAGGGTCAAAAAGATCGCTGATGCTGATACGCCTTTGATATTAAAGCATCTGATTGCCTTGAGAAATGCCGGTCTGGGGTCAAAGTCATGTGCAAGGCATCTCATTACCCTGAGGGGGTTTTACAGGTTTCTTGTCCAGGAAAAGGTAATCAAATATGATCCTGCCAGGCTTATAGACCTTCCAAAAGGCGGTCTTAAACTTCCGGATGTCCTTAACGTTAAAGAGGTTAATCTTCTTTTAAATATGCCGGATACCGACAAACCCCTTGGAAAAAGAAATGCAGCAATGCTCGAACTCCTTTATGCCGCTGGATTGAGAGTTTCGGAACTTGTTAACCTGAATTTTCTGGATGTAAACCTTGAAGCCTGTTTTGTAAGGGTTTTAGGTAAAGGTTCAAAAGAAAGGGTTGTTCCCATCGGTATTTGCGCAAAAGAGAAAATCGACGATTATATAAATACAGCCAGGCCATTACTTTTAAAAAACTGCATTAGCCGATATCTTTTTGTCGCAAGAGCAGGAAAACCAATGACCCGCCAGGGATTCTGGAAGCTTTTAAAACAGTATGCTCAGCAGGCCGGAATCAAAAAAAAGATCACGCCGCACAGTTTAAGGCACTCTTTTGCCAGCCACCTTTTAGAGGGCGGCGCTGACTTGAGAGCTGTTCAGGTTATGCTCGGCCATGTTGATATTTCCACCACCCAGATTTATACTCACATAGCCCGGGAACATCTAAGGCAGATGCATGAAAAATATCATCCCAGAGGTTGATTCGATTGCAGATTGCAGATATTTAGTCAACAACCTCCGGAAGAGCAGGATGTCGCCAATTGTGGGATCGACTATTTCATCGACAGTTACAAGCTGGTCCACTGACCGACCGTTTCCACTGCCAGGTCACTGCCAAAATTTTCCGTGAATATTTTAAAATAATAGAACTCTTCTTTGCTACGGACAATGGGAAAGCTGGCCTGAGCTTTTTTAAACTCCTTATTTTTGACCGCCTTTTCGAAATATAAAGGAAGTACATTGGCAGAACCTGATCCTTGCGAAAATTCCTGTTTAAGCCGCCAGACGATTTCTTTAGGCAACACTTTTTCATAAGCTTTTCTAAAAATCCATTTTTCGATTTTCTGATCGCCGTCCGGTCTTTGCTTGTATTCAGATGGAATTGCCATGGCATATTTGAACAATTCACCGGATATCAGTGGCGTCACCACTCGAACGGAGTTGCAAAGATTCATTCGGTCCAAACGCAGCGAAGCGTTATTATGTAAAAAGCCGACACATTCCATTTGGCGGGCAAACAATTCTTCAGATGGAAAGTCCTTAAGATACATGTATCCGCAAAAAATCTCATCACCGCCTTCCCCGGAAAGCAGAACTTCTATACTATTTTCTTTAGCATATCTGGAGATAAGATAATTCGACACCGAGCTTCTCACCAGTGAAGGATCAAACGATTCAAGACACCAAATTACTTCGGGCAGTACGGCCAGGATTTGATCCAGATCAACTATCAATTCATGGTGTTCGGAGTTGATATGACTGGCCATTAAGCGGGCATATTTAATGTCTTCACTTTCTCCTACCCCCAGAGCAAATGTTTTCAAGCGTTTTTCTTTGCCAAATTTTTCTCTGTAGGCTTGGCTGGCAAGCCAGGCGATAACACTGCTGTCCAATCCGCCGCTAAGAAGGCTTCCTGTAGGATCTTCAAAGTTCACACGGTTTTGGAAACTGCGCTGGATAATATCCCGTATTGATATAATCATTTCATCCGGATCAGATTTGCAGATTGCAGGTGGTTCTTTCGGCAATTCAGCAAACTGCACCAACCTGCCATCACTATTCATATAATGGCCAGGTGGAAATTCATAGAATTCATCGGTTATATCTTTCAGACCTTTGAGTTCGGAAGCAAAATAATATGTTCCGTTTTTTCGTCCGTAAAATAAAGTCTTGATTCCAAGAAGATCCCTGGCCGCAAAAAGATTGTCGCCATCTGAAATTACAAATGCAAAGATAGCGTCGTCCAGATATTCAAACATTTGGCTGCCGTATTGATGGTAAAGGTAGAGAAACAAGCGTTCCTCCCTGAAAGGACCATTTGAAACACCACTGTCATGCGCCCGTTTTTCCCAGTTTCCCATCTGGCCGTCGTAACAGATTCTAAAGTCAGGCAACTTTTGGTTAAATACCGGAACTTGATTTTCATCCTGTTCCAAGAACTTATTCTCTTTCAAACATATATCACTCTTAAGATAGTTTTGTGCCATCAGCACTCTTTTATATATAAATTTGCCGGATATATACGTGCCACGATGACCTATCCGTTGAAACATGTTTTCCAGTTCCAAACGATCTTGTTTGTTAAATACTACAGCGAAACCACTCATATTAATCTTAACCTCTGATACGTAAAATTACTTCTTAATTTCGAAGAGTCCCACCAGTCCGTGCCCTACACCCGTGCCCGGCTGAAGATCTGTCTCAAGCTTGCGAAGGGAATAGCCAAGGTGCATTTCTATGACATTTGCCCGAACATCGCCCCAGGGGACCCACCCAACCCCTTCAATAACTCTGCGCATGATTTCAATGGCTTCTTTGAGAGGATCGGGATAATAGGGCATAATTTCAGGAACATCATTTAGTTTTTCCTCTTCTGTATCATAATTGCTGAGAAGAGAAATAGTATGGTTTACCAGTGTGTTGCAGCATATGAAAAACATTTCGAAAAAATTGTTAAGATGATCAAATCCCGGCCGGGGCACATAGTCGACCAAAAGACTTTCAAGATCTGTACGAACATATCCCTCAAAAAGCGAATTCACCGGATACCTCAACTTTGGACAATTGACATTGTAATCCCCTGTATCCATGTGCCGGCCAATAAATATGGAACGATCAAAAAACTTGATCGGTTCAATCGTAACTCCTGATTCCTTTGAAGCCTGATCAATAATTCTCATAATCTCATCTCTTGTTATCAGTCGTAACGGAAAGGATGAAATATCCATTTGATCACGCTCTTCCTCAGGATAAATATAGGAAATACGATAATCCATGAAATATTCTTTGTCCACCGGATGATGCCACAGGTCCTGCCATTCACAGGAATAACGGCCCAGCCAGTCTCCCATAAAAATCGCCCCCTCCGGTGCATGCTTGCAAATATCGGCGATAATTTTCACGGACTGATGATCATGGAAGTGTGAAAAGGTCCCGTAGGATGTAAAATATATATCAAAAGGAGGATTTTCGGTTATCTCAGGCGTCAGGCCATTTGAAAGGTCTGCTTGAACAAACCGTGTTTTTGATAGATGACCAATATGTTCTTCGGCCTGTTGAAGAAGATCGGGGTTAATATCGATCCCGACATATTCTTGAAGCATGTCCTGCGTGATGGCAGAGGTAATGTAATCAAAAATACCGGGGTCTTTGGTTGTTACATTCATCAACAGGTCGTAACCGTCAGCACTACCACACCCCAAATCAAGAATACGGATCCTTTCAAGGCGTCTTTTCTTCTGTTCCACCAGATTGTTCAGTGCGGAACGCATAAAAATAGCGGTGTTCTGATCTTCCCAAAACCTCCTGACATTGTCATATTTTCCTGTCAGCCCGCTTGTTTTTTCGTATTCTCCCGTGCTGTGTGCCTGTGTATAAGCTTTTTTTTCTCCCTTTTGTTCCATGATTTCTCCTATTTTGCGCTTTGCATACTTTTCAAAACATCAAGGGCCTCAAACGCATCTTTGCAATGCGCATCCGCTCCGATTTGCGCGGCAAAATCTTTGGAGGTGGGAGCGCCGCCGATCAAAACTTTAACGTCATCGCGAAGCCCCTCGCTTTTTAATTTCTCGATCACATCCTTCATGTTACGCATGGTCGTAGTTAAAAGCGCAGAAAGGCCTAAAAAATGGGCTTGATTATCTTTAACAGCATCGATGATCAGATCAGACGAGACGTCCGTTCCCGCATCCACGACATCATAGCCCGCACCTTTTAACATGATGGCAACAATGTTTTTCCCGATGTCGTGAAGGTCACCCTTCACAGTGGCGATTATAAATCTACCCTTGCTCTCTACACCCGCCTTGATCAGATGAGGCGACAATAAATCCATTGCAACCCCCACACATTCGGCAGAAGCCAGCATGTCCGGTATCAGATACTCATTTTGCTCAAATTTTTCACCCACTATCTCCATGGATTCTGTTAAGGATTCTATCAATATCTTCTTTGGATCTATATTTTGATTCAATGCCTCATTGACCAGCTCAGTTACTCCGGGTTGACCTTCCAGTCCCGGATCAAAGCCTTCGTCTTCAGCTTCCACTCTTCCCTGTATTACATTAAATGCTATCTTCTCCAGAAGTTCACTTGTATCCATCAATTGTTCCTCCCGATTAATAATAAGCGAATTAGATGTTCGACATAACTCTTGCCAGTAAAGAATCCTGGCCCAAAGGACCAGGCTTTGGTTTGCCCCTGAAAGGGGCTGTTTTACTTAAAACCGTACAAGTTAAAAGTGCCTAAAGTGATCTAAAGTGCCTAAAGTTATGGTGTCGCTTCGCTCCGCTGTTTTTAT
>JAUWLP010000094.1 GCA_030613575.1 Desulfobacteraceae bacterium | reverse complement strand
TTCAAGATTAGGTTCGCCAACCTTAACGCCTACAGCCTCAGAAAATTTCAGTATACGATGCGATTCTTGACTGGTGCGTTGCTGTACTATCTGCAATAAAGATGCAAATATCATGTCCAAAAAAATCGTGTGATATCGTTTATTCAATAAGAGCAAATCCATTTTCGGGAGTTTGCCTTTATTGCATTTCCGTAAGAAATAAGATATATGTACTTAAAATTAAGATGCTTGGACCTGTTGTCTGGCAAGTGATCAAAGGGTTTGACAAGTCTGATTTTCGTGAGGTAGTCTCAATATATCTAAAGTTTGAAGACTGAAAGGCGAACCACAATATAGCCTGAACCCAGAACCCTGAACCTTTGAACCCTAAACGGAAGATAACAACCTTATTTGTGTTGTTTGCCGGCCTGATTCGGTTGGCATCTGATAATAAAATCCAGGTGCCAACGGCGCCGCAATTTGAACAATGAAGAGAAGGGAGAAACCGATGAGGAGATGGCAACACGCGGCAATGGCAGTCATGGTTCTGGGGGCACTGATTTTTTCCTCCGCCCATAGTTATGCAACGTCAAAAGATGCGTATCAGAACGTATTCATCGAGCATTTGGAAATGGGACCAGCCACCTATCTTAACCTCAATACTCACGGCAAAATCGCTGCAGATATCGATAAAAGGCTCACTGAGATATATCATGGCAACGGGCTGCAGCCCTTCTGGATAAGGGACGGCAAGCCTGGCTTGCGTGCCGCCAACGTCCTCGCCGTACTGGAAGATGCGGAAAGTCACGGGCTCGATCCGGATAGTTATTTTATAGACAAGATTCACCAATACTGGAACAGCAAGGATACTGTCGGTCTGGTGCGGCTGGATATCCTTCTGACATTGGGCATGATACGCTACGTGGCCGATCAACGGGAGGGCCGTATGGAGCCGCGCGAGGTCGATCCCGAGCTATTTGCAGCCGCCCGCGATGTGGAGGTGGACTGGGACCTTCTCAGGCAAACTGCCTTCGAGGCACCGGACATGAAAGCCTTTCTGGGTCAGCAGGTACCGCCTTTTCTGCAATACCGCGAATTGCAAAATAAACTGGCCGAATATCGGGTGCTTGCCGTAAAAGGCGGGTGGCCGTCAATTCCCGCGGGAAATGCTTTGAAACCGGGCATGGAGGACCAACGGGTAACAATTGTAAGAAAACGGCTGGCCGCCACGGGAGAGCTGGCACCAGAGAATATGGACAGTGCCGTGTTTGATACGGCGCTGGCAGAGGCCGTCAAACGATTCCAGAAGCGTCATAATTTGAAACCGGACGGTGTGGTCGGCAACCAGACACTGGCTGCCATGAATGTACCGGTTGTAGTTAGAATCGAACAGATTATCATCAATATGGAACGGTATCGCTGGTTGAAACGGCGCATTCGCGATCGCCTGGTAGCGGTCAATATCGCGGGTTTCGAGGCGTTTGCCGGCAAACCGGGAAAATTCGATTTGAAGATGCCTGTGATCGTCGGCAAAAAATATCACAAAACGCCGGTTTTCAGCGACACGATAAAGTATGTGGTCATCAATCCTTATTGGAATCTGACGCCCAGCATCGCCCGCAATGAAACACTGCCGAACCTGAAGAAAGACCCCCATTATCTGGAGAAACACAATATGCGGATTTTCCGGGGCTGGGGGCTGGATGCCCCGGAACTGGATGCCACGACTATAGATTGGAGCAAAGTTTCGAAGAAGAACATGAACAGATACCACATCCGCCAGGACCCGGGCCCGGACAACGCCCTCGGCACCCTAAAGCTTGTCTTCCCGAATAAATATAATGTCTATCTGCACGACACGCCGGCTCACGGCTTGTTCAAACAGGAGCGGCGTGCGTTCAGCCACGGCTGCATCCGCATGGACCGGCCGGCGGAAATGGCGGCCTGGGTGTTGGGTGGAGGAGAAAAAGGATGGAGCCTTGCACGGGTCAATGAAATCGTCGCAAGCCGAAAACGCCAGGTGGCCGTGCTGGATCAGCCAATACCGGTTTACATATTGTACCGCACGGCGTTTGTGAATCCGGAAGACAACACGCTTTATTTTTATGAGGATATATACGGCCGGGATCAACTTCTTGCAAAGGCGTTGTTCAACACCGGTAGCTGAAAATGAAAAAACCTCGGAGGAGTTAGTGTGAAACCTGTGATACCTCCAACGTATTTAGGATAAACGATAAACGAAATATTCTCAATAGATCACAGGAAACACCAAAGCTGAGATCAGGAATGATATCTGAAAAACAATCAGGGCTTGATATTCTTTCGGTCTCGTTTCTATCTTCGCCGGCCGCCACCGCCCCTGCGACCGCCACCACCCATGCGACCGCCACCACCCCTGCGACCACCTGAGCTTCTTCCGCCGAAACTCCGGCTGCCGGAGCGCCTTGACGAGCTTGAATAACTATTCCGGGTACGCTGGGTGCCGCGTTTTCGGGCAGAATAGTCTCTATTCAGGTCTCTGTTTAAATCTCTGTATGTTTTAGAACCTCCCAGTTTTCTTGTGTCAGTACTCCTTTTCTTAGATTTATACTGATCAAGATCCCTGTTTGTATAAGAACGGTTACTGCCGGTTTTTTCTTTAAACCTTTCCTGCAACCCAGCTTGTTTCTCCGGGCTTAACTTAGACCCATCGGCTCTTTTTGCTTCTAAAGATTCTTTATTTCCACGGCTGACTTCATTCCATTCTCCGTCTTCGCGCTTGGACCATCCGTTTTCATCCCGTTTATAAATGTTTCCGTCTTTGCCTGCGTAAAGATCATCATTGCCTGACTTATAAATACCACCGCTGTGATTATCTCCCTTGAATCTTATACCGGCACCGCCCTTGGATGTCTCTATGCTTCGAACGGTTCCTTTATTATTGGAATAATGATGGGTCTTTACCCAGTCGTCTCCGCGCTTTAGAGTTGTTTCGCCCCAGTTGTCATAGGGGGTTCGGTACTGTTCTGTTTCAAATTTTGTGTCACCAATCTTTCCGGAATAATGGGTTTCACTGTAAGGGCCATAATGATAGGTATTTCCGGATCCGTATTTCCCTTCATGTTTTGTGGTATAACCGTAATCATAATCATAATAGTCATAATAGTAATAGGGATAATAGTAGTAGGGTCCGCCGTAATAATAAGAGCTGTATCCCCAGGTGCTGTAGGTATAAGGATACCAGTAGTAGTTTGGATAACCATTATAATAATAGACGGTTGAGCTGTAGTGATGTCCGGTTCCCTGGACAACCGTGTCCCCGCTTACATAGCTGCCGGTATAACCGGATGTATAGCCAAAGGTGACTGTTTCGGAATCGTACATTTGAACATCTACATAAGTGATGTTATGCTTCGGATTGCTTGGAGGGATCCTGTATATTTCTTTGGGAACCGTATCACAAACTTTCCATTTCCCTTTCGGTTTTTTGGAAATAAACCAGACACCCTGATAACAGCAATAGTATTTATCATCGTAGCGGATCACATCCCGGGTCGTATTAACGGCATACGCCAGCGTGGTCCCTTCAATTGACTTAAACTGGGGTTTTCCGTGGTATTCAACGTCCACCGTTGTTTTTTTACGCTTAACTGTTATCTTTCTGGGAATTTGCGCTTCGATAACAGCTTCCTTTGCTTCTGCTGTACCGGGCACGGATACCCGGACAAAGGCTTTGGGGCTTTTATCGGGTATTTTGCTGAAGTCTTCGGGCAGTTTACTGCCAGCCGATGTCCAGGGTCCTGTTAAGCGTTTAGACTTGAACCAGCGTCCGGCTGAAAGATAATAGTAAAGTCCTTCCGATTTATTGATAAAAAGATTCTGCTCGGTATTTTTAACAAACATCAGGTTTGTGCCCGGGATGCTTTCAATGGACGGGTCCCCGTCAATCAAAATGAGTTCAGCCGGGGGTTTTGCCCAAATCACTTTAACTTTTTTGTCTGATTTTGTCCGCAGCAGATCCTTGACATAGGCCCGCTCATAATTATCGGGAATCTTTTTAAAAGCGTCCGGAGGGGTTATATTGCTTTTCCACCCTTTATCAAGGGTTGAAGATGAAAGCCACTGCTCACCGATAAAAAGATAGTATTTTTTTAAAGATGCGGCATGGAACAGATCCATGTTAGCGTTAACCACAAAGCTCAAGCCTGTATCCGCTATTGGCTGAAGTGCCGGAGCACCATCAACAATAAGCAGAACTGAGGGTTCCTGACTTACGATGATCTGTGGAGGATCCATTTTGACTTTTGTTTTCCTGACAGCCATTATTTCAGAATCTTTTGCCGTGTCTGCCAGGACCCTGTCCAGGGAAACAATATGTTCTTTGCCTTTCAGGTTATCATTAATGAATTTTTCAAGCTTTTTGACCTTTTCTACATCTGTCCATTGAATGGAAATATTTGAGACCTTTATATCTCTTATCCGAACCAGGCGTTCATCCAGATCCGTATCTGTGTTTGCCTTGACCCATAATGCCCCGTAAACCGGTTTAGGATCTTTCTTCAGGAGAACTTCAATAGCCATGCGATACTTCATAACCCCTTTTTCCCATTTTTCGATCTGGGGCTGATAGACCTTTAAGGTCCCTTTTTCATGCTCGATGGATCGAGGCCACTTCAAACGACCCGTTGGAGTTCTATGTGTTACAGATTCCTGTTTTTCAACGGGCAAATTTTGTTTAACTTCTTTTGTTTTCACCGTGGGTTGTGCAGAAACACAGGCAAAAAAGAATAACAAACAGATACTTAGAAGGGGAATCCCAAAATTTTTTTTCATCAACTTTTCCTATTTTTTTTCAGTTTGTTTTTCATTGATTTGACCTGTCCCCACTTTTTGTACCACACTTTAAGTTAGAATTTGTGTAACATTTTCCTGTGAAGACGACAGCCAAAAAGGATCAAGGTGTAAAGGCATTATAGCCTCCGGTGCTGGCGGGCGATAATCAAGACTGCTGTGGGGCCTTTCTGTATTATATTCCTGCCGCCACTTTTCAATTAAAAATATCGTGAAAACTAAATCATGAATACCATTGACACAGGATCTCATCTTTGCCATCTTACCATAAGCACATCCTGAATCCGATTCTTGTTCATTACATATACCATAAAAATAGAAAGGGCAAACCCTGCGAAAAGAATTTGCCCTATTGAAAAAATGATATCACAAATTATTTAAGGTATCAAAAACCTGTCATTTATAGCAGATCAACACACTCGCCAAATACTGGAAACTCTATATATGGGGTTAATATCGAAAAAATACAGAGCGATTTATGGGACTGAATTTGAGGGTGAATAGGCCATTGCCAAATATTATTCACCATTGGCTTTATCAACAAATCCGAATTTTTTCTAAATCGGTTTATACAGTCTTGTTAACCAGACAATTCTCTTAGATCTAAGATTCTGATTTCGCACCCTTAACTACATGGGATATCATGGCGGTAGGTGCAGGCAGGATTTCAATTTTTTGTATATTGTTTGTTGGGATGATAACAAGTTTTCCGTCCAGCTCGACCCCTATATAGTTGGCATCCATACTGCGTTCGATTCTGGTTCCAGCATTCCTCTGTCTGTCTTCGTTCGCCTCAATTTTAAATACAATCGGATCTCCTGAAAGAAGATGTATAGAAATAGTTATTTCAGATAGATTTTGCATATGTCCCCCTTTAAAATTAATCATAAGACTCAAAAAAAGATCAGGATGCACCCTATTCCACAGCAGGATATTAATCTCATTTAAAGTATCTTGCCAGAACAACAAGCAAACGTCAATTCATTCCGATTACATATACCATAAAAATGAAATAGGCAAACCCTGTGAAATGGATTTGCCCTTATTGAAAAACGATATCCCAAATAATTCAGAGCCTCAAAAACCTGTCGTTTATAGCAGATAGTACAACCCCCAAAAATAAAAAGGCAGAGCCAAATGACCCTGCCTTTGTTGTTATATATTTGATTTTGTTCGGTTGTTTATTTCTTAACCTTCCTCCTGATACAGACAATACCGATTAATCCAGAGCCAAGGAGCCACAGACAGCCCCGCCGGTGGTCTTAAAACCGAAGTCCATATTGCGCTTGCCGATGCCTTTTTGATACAAGGCAGACAGTTCCTGCCGTGTCGGCATACGCCAGCCACCTCCCGCCACACTACAGGATGGTTTTACAGGGTGGTTGGGGTGCTGTTACTGTGGGATTGTTAAACTATTATTATACCGTATGTGTCACAGAAAGAGATTGACGCCGTCATGAAGTTCTTCAGAGAGTTGTGAGGGATGGATGAAATCATTAAAACACGAGAGATCGAAAGCACGAAAGAAGGCTGAAACCCGGACCTCAAAGGAAAAACAAAGGGCATACCGCAAAAAATCATGAGGGGTTAAGGCACGTTCTGCATCAACGTCCCCTAAGACACTGACAATCGACGCCTGACCCCTGAATCCGTCGGAGGCAAGCAAGCCCTGACCCCATGACAACAAACAAGATTATTTGTAGATCATATCAAAAAGTTTGTCTGCGGTTTTTCTGTTCAATTTCTTGAGTATTTTATATTCTTCAAGGGCGGCATCTTTCCGGCCCGCATGGAGATAGAAGACTCCCATATTAAAGTGGGCCGGTACAAAATCAGGGGCAATGCGAATTGCCTGCTTGTAGGCCGCGACTTCCTCCTTTAACTTGCCAAGATTACCGTAAATAATCCCTATGTGATAATATGCCTCGGGTATTTCGGGATCGATTTCCAGGGCCCGTTTAAAGGCGTCGATAGCGTCCTCATACCGTCCCAGCTTTCCGTAGGTGATCCCAATGTTATAATGGGACGAAGCATAATCCGGATGAATCTGTACCAGCTGCTCAATGGCTTCTTTCTCGTCGTTTATCCGCTTCTGCACGCTGTATATTTCAGCCAGGCCCATATATGCCGGACCGTAGTCCCGGTTGATTTCGAGCGCACTTTGATAAGATTCAATCGCTTCTTTGTACCGGTCCAGGCTTTGATAGTATTTCCCGAGATAGTAGTGCGCCCTGGTCTTGTCCGGACTCGTTCGTATGGCCTCTTCAAATGCCTTGATGGCTTCAGGCGGCTGCTTAAGGCCCACATAGCAGCTTCCCAGGCCATACCAGGATTCGGCATCTCCCGGACTTTTTTCGGCAGCTTCCTGGTAATACTCCAACGCTTTTTTATATTTTCCCTGAACAGAGAATTCAAAGCCTTTTTTACACAGTTTGGCAGCCAATCCGGGCTTTTGAGTGCTGACACGGTAAGTCCACTCCGGCAAAGTCATTACGGTTTTTTCATCCTTTAAGTCCAATACACTTTGCCCGGCCACGGCAAAATTTAGATTTTGGCCGGGTTCCACGATAAAAGAGACAACCCCGATGACCTTTCCGTGCATATTGATCACGGGGCTGCCGCTGGAGCCGCGAGATGCCGGGGCGGACATCTGGAAAATTTTACCTATTTTGGGGAATTCCCGCACGGCTGAAACAATGCCTACGCTGACCGTTTGATCAAGCCCCAGAGGGCTGCCGACCACGAGGATCCGCTCGGCGATTTCGGGAACATCAGAGGTCACCTCTACCCGGTGAACCGAATTTTCGGGAATCGTTATTTTTACTTTAATCAGATCGGCGGTTTTGTTATATGCCAACACCCGTTGAATCTGATATTCGCGCCCGTCATAAGTTTTGACATCTGCCGCGTAAGCCCCATCCAGAACATGATAATTGGTAATCAACCCCCCGTCTTTATCCACAAAAAAGCCGCTTCCCATACCCATCCGTTTCTTTTCAGCATCATAGGTAGTGATTTTGACCACGGCACGCTGGACACTACGGGTTACCTGAACCAGATGCGTGTCCAAAGAAAGCGTCTTGTGGCGATAAGAAGCGCATCCGGTTATCAATGAGACCCATAGAAGACCAAAACAAATACCCCGGATATATTTTGATATATTTTTCATTTCTACCTTTTTCAATACTCCTTATCTCCGCAAGGGCTTTGTGGGATAATGAACCTATCTTCACACCCTTTGCATGGGCCGATCCAAAAGGGTCGCCCATTTTGTTATGGGGTTACCCGGTTGTTCAGACCTTTAAAGTCAAATTTAAGCAAATCGTTGTATGTTGTTTCAGCGTAATCCGGTTCAACCTGCCACCATATTAAGATATTATCCGTACGATAAAAATAATGCTTGAGCCCCATTCCCTCTGTTTCAAAATTACAAATATTTTCAGCTTCAGTTTTATAGATTAGATTGATTACTATTTTTGCCCTTCTATCCATCTTCTGAAGAAGCAGCAATGGCTAAAACTGGGCACGGCGCACTTTGTAAAACCTGTTTAGTAATACTGCCACGGAGCACATCTAAAAATCCTTGGCGTCCATGGGTGGGCAAAACAATCAGGTCAGCAGATAGCTCATTTGCTACAGCAATAATTTCATCAACCACTTGACCATTGCGATGAATCTGATTCCATCTAAACTGGGGGGCCTCAGGCAAATTGAAAACTGGCATTTTTTCAGAATTTCCGACATGGATAAGCGAGAAGTTTATCAAATCGTCTCCAATTGCTTTGGCTAAAGCCGCCCCGTCCTTTATTGCTGATTCTGGATGGGGTTCTCTATCCACCGGAATCAGGATGTTTTTTAGAGAGACATTTCCATCTTGAATGGACACGAAGCCTCGTACCCCCTCAGGTACAAATAAAGTGTCCTTTGCCAGTTGCCTCACCAGTTGCTCGATGTCATCTCCCTGTATGCACCAATCAAGACACTCGTGAGCGTGCGTGGCAAGCACGATTAGATCGACAGGATGACTATCTGCGTAATTGAAGATCTCAGCCATTGGGCTCAGACCGGACATGTCCACCTTTTTGATTTCTATTCCCAACTTATCGAAAACTGCTGATCGCGATATTCCTTCCCTAAGGATGCCCCACCGCTCAAGTGTGGCACGCACGGCCGGAAATAGATGCCAGTTATTTGCTTTGTCCTTTCGATCCCTACTGTGAAAAATTGTAAATTTTGTTCCAAGCAAAAGTGCCAACCTCAGCGCGTGTGCGAATGCAAGTTCACTAGCTTCTGAGAAATCGGTCGGATGCAACACAGAATATTCAAAATTCTCCATCATATAGTCTCCTTAGATACCATGAGTACAACCTGAAGCCAATTCATGCTCAATACATATATCATCAAAATGGAAAGAACAACCCCCGAAAAAGGATTTGCCCCTATTCAAAAACGATATCCCAAATAATTTATGGCCTCAAAAACCTGTCGTTTATTGCAGTGATCGCAGCTTCATGAAAATGATATGTACGTTGGAGATATCTGTAACAAGATGCAAATCAGCTGCGAGTTTGCGAGTCGGCTGCATTTGCATCGTTAGATGCTTTTTTTGTTTCAGTGATAAACCATCAAAAAAAATTATCACTTTATTTGCTTATACATTGAAACTGGGCTCCCACAAATAACACAGGATTTTTCTGGGAGCTTAAAAACTGTTGAACCACACCTCTGACATACATGATACTCATGCGCTTCTTTTAATTTGTCGACAATCTTTCCAAAGAAAAGCCAAAGGGATGATTTCATTTTTTTTATCAAATCCCTGTGTTGCATTTCAGCTTTCCAGGCATAGGTTATATCTTCTAATGCCCTTTCGTTCCCTTCCGGTTTTATCCTTTTAATTAATTTTGGATAATTAGTGTCAATTTCGGAAAGCTCTACATTAAGAGAAAATTTTAGATTTTCTTTTGTATTACTTATTTTAATATCTGGCTCTGGGAAATTTTCCGTCTCAACACCCAGATCATTTAATATGTTTTTAAAATTCCTGGCGTGAACAGACTCAGATTCACTTAAGGCACTGAAAAGGCGGGCCACGCTGTAATATCCTTCTTCCAAAGCTTTTCGGGCAAATTCTGAATAAGTATTTGAAGCTATAATTTCGGCCTTGTATAGTTCTTGAAGGACTGAAATTGTTTCATAATAATTAGCAATTCTATTTTCCCCTGCAACTGTCTGCTTTAGGCCAAAGGGAAATGAGAACAAAACGACCAATGTACAAATAATTAATTTCTTACAGTTCATTTACTTCCTCGAGATATTGTCAAATGTTGTGTACGGCATTAGGCAGCGATCCTGTTTATTTCAATACCGTCAACAAATTTTACTCCTTTAATTACCATCGCTAATTTTTCATAACGGTGAAGACGTATCCA
>JAUWLP010000055.1 GCA_030613575.1 Desulfobacteraceae bacterium | reverse complement strand
TTAGGAATCCAATGCTCTATCCACTGAGCTACGGGGGCGTAGATTTGTGACAGAAATACACCAATTCCAACCGCTTGGCAAGCCTTTTTTCATTGAAAGCCGGAGCGCTTGATGCGTAAAAGCCGTTTAATTTCATTTGCTTGTCGCAACGCATGTTCCTGTTTGCGTGTATTGGCAAGGCGCATTGAAAGTTTGGCGGCCTCTAAGGGCTGTTCTTTTTTACTTTCAAGGTGGAGCCGGTACCAATAGGGCAGGTCGTTTTGGTAGATGGAAACCAGGTCTGAACAGTGACGGCGCACGGACACCCTTCGTGATTGTATCTTAGCGGCTTCATTATTCTGCGGCTGTTCGGCTCGCAACATATCCGGCAAAGCCCTCATATCTGATAAGAGGAGGCCCTTAATCTTTAAATACCTGCCGATCGGCAATATCCAAAAGCGGATGATAATATAACCAAAAAGGCCAACTATAAAGCTGATTAAGGCCGCAATATAGATAGGTTCCATTAAAATCACCCGGTGGTTATGAGTTCGTAAAAAGTGAAACCCTAATTGAGCGAAAGTCGAGGATGGACACTACTTACAAAAACCTTTTTTCTTAGCCCAATTTAATCCATCACAATTTCCTAATTCACAAACCTTTCGCCAGTCATCGCACGCACGCTTTCTCTTTCCTAAATCATAATAGGCATTCCCTCGGTTGTTGTAAGCATAGGTATCATTCGGATCAAGATGGATGGCCCGGTTAAAATCCTCTATGGCTCGCTGATACCGGCCTAACTTATATAAGGCAGTTCCACGGTTGTTATAATCTATAGCATCATCTGGATTTAGTTCTATTGCTTTGTTCAAAAGATCCAATGCCTTCATATAATCGGCTTTATCTTTCTGAAGCAAAGAAAATGCCTGGTCTCTCAAGGAAGCCACTTCAGTTTTCATTACCTTATTCTCATAATATCTTTTATAATGAACAAGTGAAATTGTTAAGAAGGTCAATAAAGTTATTATAATTGCCGGAGTTACAAAGGATGGCCAACGCTTTCTATATAGTTTTACAATGGACAAAATTAGGGAAATGATCAGTAAATATACTAAAGTCATACCAAATAAAGCTGCAGCAGATTCCACAAGAGAAATAAAAGCAAAAGCTTTTCCGAAGTATATATGATTTAAAATAAGAAAAAATGCCAAGTTGAATAGGTATCCACCAAGTAATATAGAGAAAGACTTCTTTTTCATTGAGCTTAGCTCTTCGATACTTTTTGCTGATGAATCAGAGGATATCATGTAGAAATGTTTTTCTAATTTTTTCATATTCCTGGTTTTTTCTTTTTGTTGCCATGTTGTTTATGCAACATTAGAGTATAGTTAAGCAGGATATTTTACAAGATTAGATTATTTTGAAAATAAAAAACATTCTGTTCGCTGGCCCTCCGAGATGCGGGAAATCGACCCTCATCCATAAAATCGTTCAAAAAATCAATACACCTGCAACAGGGTTTTTTACACGAGAAATTCGGGAAAAGGGCAGGCGGGTGGGATTTTCCATCAACACATTGGATCAAAAGGAGAGACGTTTCTATCCTAGAAAAAACGAACAGGCCAGGACCGCAAAGATAACGCCGGCCACATCGGCCGTCAAAGCTGCGGCAAGTGAATGGCGGATACGACGTACCTGTACGGCTCCAAAATAAACGGCCAACACATAAAAAGTCGTTTCGGTCGATCCCTGCAGTGTGGAAACCAGATAGCCGGTGTAACTGTCGGGTCCGATGGCCGGATCGTTGATGATGGACGCCAGAATACCGTATGCCCCGGATCCGGAAAGCGGTCGCATCAAAGCCATGGGAAGGGCCTCGGCCGGCAGGCCGAAACGCCCGGTAATGCCGCCCAGCGCACCGACGATGGTACCCATGACACCGCTGGCCCTCAGCATATCTACAGCCACCAGGATGGCCACCAGATAGGGGATGATGCGAATGGCCACCCGGAACCCGTCCTTGGCGCCTTCAACAAACACTTCGTAGACGCGCACGCGCCGCACCAGGCCAAAACACAAAAACCCGACCATAAGGGCCGGTATGATCCACGGTGATACGGACCGCCCGTAAAACACGGCAACGGGTATCAACGCGACCAGGGCTGTAAGGGCCGCAAGGCTGACCCACAAAGGATATCCTTCTGCAGCCTCTTTCAGCGGCATTTTCACCCCATCATTTGAAGGCTTCTGCTGTAAAGAAGTGCCGGCATCAACCTTGAGCGGCGACAATCTTTGGTACAGTTTGGCTGCAACCACGGCAACGATGGTCGAACCGATGGTGGCCAACAAGGTAGTGGGCAAAATTGCGGCCGGATCTGACGCACCGGCCGCTGCACGCAAGGCAATGACACCGGTGGGCAGCAGGGTTACACTGGATGTATTGATGGCCAGAAACAGGGCCATGGAGTTGGTGGCCGTACCGCGCTGAGGGTTAAGTTTGTCAAGCTCCTGCATGGCCCGGATGCCGAACGGTGTGGCGGCATTGCCCAGCCCCAACATGTTGGCAGCAAGGTTCAGGATCATGGCGCCCATAGCCGGATGATCAGCCGGTACATCGGGAAACAGCTTCACCATCAATGGACGAATCAGCCGTGCTAAAATGGTGAGCAACCCGCCGGCTTCGGCCACTTTCATCAGCCCCAGAAAAAGGGCCATCACGCCCACCAGGCCAATGGCCAGTTCCACGGCCCCGCCGGCCGATTCGATCATCGCCTTGGAGAGGACTTCCATGGGCGAAGGGTCGCCTTGCACAGGAATAAAGAAAATTTGCTGCCAGCCGGCAAAAAAGAAAGCACTCAGAACAATTATTACGAATATGATATTCATGGAAACTTAAAAAGCCACTTTAATAAAAGTGGCTTAACTTATTGATATTATATGGTCGGGACGGCGCGATTTGAACGCGCGACCCCAGCGTCCCGAACGCTGTGCTCTACCAGACTGAGCCACGTCCCGACTTGTTTTACTTTTATACTCCTGATAAATAATTGTCAATCAATATTGACGGCTTCGTAAAAAGTCCAACTTCTGCGTTGCGCTGACAGCACATTTATCAATTTTAACTCACTTTAGATCACTTAAAACTTTAGTTCACTTTGCTACACAAAAGGATTACTGATCATAATGGTCTCATCCCTGCCCGGGCCAACAGATATAATATTAATAGGGGTTTCGGTAAGTTCTTCAATCCTGCTAAGGTAGTTTTTGGCATTTTTGGGCAGATCATCTATTTTTCGGACATCAGATATATCTTCCGACCATCCCGGCAGAGTTTCTAATACCGGCTTACAGGCCTCAAGGATCTTTATACTTGCCGGAAAATCATGGATAATATCACCCTTATATTCATAGCCGGTGCAGATTTTAAGGGATTTCAGCCCTCCCAATACATCTAATTTAGTAATAACAAGACCTGTAAGTCCATTCAGGCGTGCAGAATTTCTTAATAAAACTGTGTCAAGCCATCCGCACCGGCGCTTTCGCCCGGTTGTAGCACCGAATTCCACACCTTTTGTTTGAATTGCGTCACCAACTTCATCAAAAAGCTCCGTGGGGAAGGGTCCCTTTCCCACCCGGGTGGTATAGGCCTTTACAATACCGATAACACCGGTGATTTCTTTTGGGCCAATACCTGCTCCGCAACAGGCATTACCCGAGACAGTATTTGACGAAGTAACATAAGGGTAGGTGCCGTGATCAATATCAAGATGGGTGCCCTGGGCACCCTCAAAAAGGATCTGCTTGTTTTCTCTGGTTGCCTGGTTCATCAAAATAGAGATGTTGACAACATGGGGCGCAAGCCTTTTCGCATAACCCTTATACTGATCAATAATGCTGTCCGGATCTAATGTTTCAGAAGAAAGATAATGTTTCAGATAGAAATTCTTCTCTTCTAAAATAGTGTTTACATTTTCTTTAAAAACCTCGTGATCGATCAGTTCAACAAAGCGTATTCCCATGCGGCAGGCCTTGTCTTCGTAACAGGGACCTATTCCACGCCCCGTAGTCCCTATTTTTTTATCACCTTTTTTCTTTTCACGGGCAAGATCTATCTGTTTATGATAGGGCATGATAATATGCGCTTTTTCGCTGATTTTTAATATATCCGAACCCACGTCTATGCCCTTACTTTCCAGATTATCGAGTTCTTCCAACAGAACTGCAGGATCAACCACCACTCCATTTCCGATAAGGCAGGTTTTTTTCTGCAGAATACCGGAAGGTACCAGATGACTTATTAACTGCTCGCCGTTTACAACAATCGTATGGCCTGCATTGTTACCACCCTGAAACCTCACAACAATATCGGCAAATTCCGACAGAAGATCAACTATTTTACCTTTGCCTTCATCACCCCATTGGGTTCCGACAACTACTATGTTCGACACTTGTTACTCCTTTTTGCACGAAAGAAATCCTGGATAAGTGTTAGGCACTCATCCTGACATATACCGTGTATGATTTCCGGCCGGTGATTCAATCTTGTATCATCGGCAAAATTATACAGGGAACCGGCAGCCCCCCACTTTGGATCATAGGCGCCGAAAACAACCCTTGATACTCTGGCGTGAACAATTGCCCCCATACACATAATACACGGTTCAATAGTAACATACAGAGTTGTGCTTAACAACCTGTAATTCAGAACCTTTTGCGCAGCCTTGCGTAGTGTAAGTATTTCCGCATGTGCAGTGGGATCAGCAAGACTTATGGTCTGGTTGTGTGATAAGGAGAGGATTTCTCCTGATTCAGCAACAAGCACTGCACCTATAGGAACTTCCGACTTTTGTCCAGCCTTTTTGGCCTGGTTTAACGCCAGTTTCATGAATTCTATGTGTTTTTCGTTCATTATATATTATTAATGTATGAAGTGAACTAAAGTGAATAAAATAGCCAGAATATAATGAAATCCGGCACTTCCAAATTGGTCCATTGAAATAGTGTGGGAAAATTGTTGTTAAGCCAATATTTTTGTATCTTTGTCAGAGTTGAGATTTAATTTCGTCCATCGATTTTTCAAAACTATTAACTATTAACTGATAACTGATAACGCCTAATCGAATTTTGACTTGATTAGTGTTCAAGTTGTCATTGACATATATCTTTGTATAGCTTATTAATCGAGTAAATTCCAATTAAATTTATATATGAATTTTGAAGACAAATATTATTTTCACCTTTCGGAATTTGGCACGCAAGATTCAAGTTAAATAGGACACAGATTTTCGCAGATAAGCTCAGATATTATTATTATTTCTTAAATCTTGATAATCTGTGTTCACCTGCCCGCTTGTGCCTTGCAATGGCAGGCGGGTCTGTGTCCAAAAAAGGAAATTCCTATACTATCAAGTTATATGCGCCCGTAGCTCAGCCTGGACAGAGCGCCGGACTACGAATCCGTAGGTCGCAGGTTCGAATCCTGCCGGGCGCACCATAAAATTTAAAGGGTTGCAGTCGTGTTACTGCAGCCCTTTTTTGATTTGCAGCAATATTGACAATATCGTAAAAAGTCACAATCCGACGGCAAAGTAAAAAGATCCAAATTCAAGGCGCGCAAATTCCGAGTACAGCTTGAGGACGGTGAAATTATTCAAACAGAATGAGCATTAACAGGAATGACTCTATCAGTAGATGCGCAAAAAACGGTAAAACAATATTTTTTCTTTTATAGGCCCAATATGTGACAATAGCTGAAAAAATGAGCATTCCGATCGCTTCCAAGAAAGCTTTTTGAAAATGAAAGACGAATTCAATCAGACAAACGCCAAACCACCCCTTTTTGGGAAACGCTTTTTCAAAACATGTCAGAAGCACGTAACGGTGTAAAAATTCCCAACCGGTCAGCCATGAAATATTCCAAATCATTTTATATAAAGCCCAATTTATTTTTGCTGATGCGTTATTAAATTCTTTGGGAGGATAGAAGTTTCTTAGACCGGGATAAAATTTGATTGAAAGAACGGCGATAATACCGAGAATTGACAATAAAATGACAAGGTAAATGTCATTTTTCTTAAGTCTTGAGATACCAAAATATTTCCAGTCAATTGATTTAAATGTGAAAAGAAACGGTATTGCGAACCATAGTATAAATGTCGATACTTCAAAACCGTTCTTTAATTGCCAATGAAAAATGCCCCAATCAATTCCCCATTTCAAATGGATTGTTGATATACTGTCGAGAGTCAGTGCGAAAGTCGCGTAAAACAGGGCATAAAGTGCCTTTTTTTTATTTTCGTTTAAATTGAGTTTTGAAATTATTTTACCCATAGTGCTTTTATAGTATTTTGGATGTTCAATTATTTTTTAACAAGAAACATCATATTACGGCTCGTGAGAAATGCGGGCTAAGCCGTTTGCCGCAGCTTGATCAGACTATCTCTTGCAAAATCTATTGCAGGATCCATTGTCAGGGCCAATTTATAATATTGTATGGCTTTCTCTTTTTGGCCCATATCCCGATAATTTGAAGCAATGTTGGCATAATCGATAGCTGAACCCGGGTCAAGCTGAAGAACTTTTTTGAAACATGCTATGGCCTTTTCATGCTCTTTGAGTTTGAAATGGCTGAATCCCATTAAGTTGTAGATATCTGTTCTTTCTTTGTCATACTTTTCCGCATTTTTTAACACCGCAAGAGCCCTGCGGTATTCCCCCATTTTTTTGAAGCAAACACCCATGTAAGAATAGATGCTGGGGATGTCCTGTTCTGTGGGATCAAGCTCCAGAGCCCGGGTGAAACAGCCGAGCGCTGCTGCCGGGTCATTAAGGGAGAGGTGGCATGAACCAAGATAAAATTTGATATAATATTTGCCCGGAAGCATTTTTTCCATCTTTTCAAGCTCATTAATGGCCGCTTTCGGCTTTTTGTTTTCAGTAATAATTTTGGCAGAAAACATCCCCACACTGGTGCCCAGAGCCCGCTCTCTAAAATGTGCCCCGGGTATAATGGTATAGAAAGCCGGTATTTTAAGTAAAGGATGCATTGTATTGACTACAATTACTTCCATACCTTTTTTTGAAAGAGCAGATATTAAGTTTTGAACCTCAACCTTAATATTTTGGTTTGAAAGGTCGGAAAGGGTGTTGATATGTACTTCTTTGCCCGGCCTGATTATAAAATCGGCATCCTCTATTTTAGTAAATTTGGGAAGGCCGCTGGCTACATAGTTGGAACCTGTATTAAAATCACCGGCAAGCTGGGCCACTTCTGTAAGGGCACGACTTAAAGCCTTTTGCGGATCGGGTGTTGTTCCGGCTGTCCAGACTATTTCACTTTTTCCCGGGAAGTTTAAAGGATCATAGGCCAGCACGCCAACGGAAGGGATGCCCGTGTCGAGAGAGAAATCTGAAAGATAGAATTTTACCCCGGCATTTCTGTATTTTTGTATCATTTCCACAACCATCGGATCTGTGGCTGAATCCGCATTAATTGCCGGCACTTTCAGTCTGTTCCGGCTGATGATGGAAGATACGTGCCTTTCAACAATCTCGCAGATACCCTGACTTATTGCTTCCTCAACGCAGTTGCCGGCAGATGGACCGTTAAACTCATTTATAGTGAAAAACCAGTTAAATGGGATTGTGACCTCTTGATTCCGGGTCAAATTGAAGGCATGGGTCCATTTTAAGGGCAGGTCCTCAAATATCTTTCCGGATATTTCCAGATCATCTGAATCATCGTTGACGGACCGGGCGATCATCTCAAAAGAAATGGCTCTGTCTTTTATGTTACGGTATTTTTCAATGAAAAAGTTTTCTGAATTTTTACAGAAGCTGAAAAAACTATACCTTTCGGCAAGTTCCATTACCGCGCTGGCTTCAGACTGCTGGGGGGTAGCCCCCTTTCCCATCTGTTTTTTTGTTCCAATAGTGTTCATTGCATCCTTACCGCAGCTACTGAAATAGACCGGAATGCCCAATCTTCCATTATCGATTCTTACCGTGTCTTCAAGGATATCAAGATCAATCTTTTTTAATTTTTCCTTGAATCTTCTAACCGTTTCTTCAGGTGAAAATATTTTATCCTGGTCCAGAGTGAAACGCTTAAAGGCATTATTTAATATAATTTTATGTGTCATAAATTTCCTTTTTTAATGAAAACCGAAATTGATAAAACAATCTTCTTGATTTTTATAGGACTATAATACAAATTTTAAAAATATCAAAATATTATAGAAAACTTTTTTTGAATTGACCGCTTTGATGCAATTTGATATGAAATAGTAAATATTTTGTGGGGATGTAGCTCAGTTGGGAGAGCGCGGCGTTCGCAACGCCGAGGTCGAGGGTTCGAATCCCTTCATCTCCACCAAAACCCGATACTATCTGAAAAACTGTTATAAACATCCCTCCTTTTGTTGTAAGTGCAAAGAGATAAAGGGAAAAATACAAGCAAGGAACAATAAGATTATGGAACGTACAGCCAAGGTTGAACGCGAGACAAAAGAGACCAGAATTAGTATGGAGCTTAATTTAGACGGCAGTGGCAAAAATAAAATATCCACAGGAATCCCTTTTTTTGATCATATGCTGATACTCTTTACCGTTCACGGCTTTTTTGATCTTTCCATTGATGCCATTGGAGATATCGATGTTGATTTCCATCACACGGTAGAAGATGTGGGGCTTGTTCTGGGGGATGCTTTTGAAAAGGCTCTCGGGGATAGAAAGGGAATAACACGATTCGGCCATGCTGTTACGCCAATGGATGATGCCTTATCCTCTGTTGCCGTTGATTTGTCTAAACGTCCTTTTCTGGTTTACAATGTTCCCAAAAAAGTTGATATCGGAGGGAATGCTTTCACGTCTCTTACAAAAGAATTTTTAAGAGCATTTGCAAACCGGGGAGGGATGAATCTGCATGTAAATGTTCTTTACGGTGAAAATGAGCATCATATTATTGAATCTGTTTTCAAAGCTATGGCAAAGGCTCTGGATCAGGCCACTTCTTTTGATGGACGCTTAAAGGGCATTCGGTCTTCAAAAGGTGTTTTATAATAATGTATAAAAATAAGTTGCAAAATAAAATAACCGTGTTGATTAAGATTTTTCTTTTAACGGTTATACTGTTTTTGCCGGGATGCAGGACAAATGTTGTGGTCAAAGAAAATGTTCCCCTGCCATTAGGCACAAAAAAGATTTTGATTTTTCCATTTAAAAATATGTCCGCAGTGTATGGTGAAAATGTGAATTCCCGTTGCCCGATCTGTGGGAAGGTTTTCATGACAGGGAAGGTTGCTGAAGATGCAGATAATATGCTTACGGAGCAGCTGTTTGTTTTATTGAAGGACCGTAAAGATATTAAGCTGATACCCTCAAGTCAGTCTCGGGGAGTTGTGTCGGATCTTTTGTCAGACGATAAAAAAAAGTTGTCGGAACAAGATCTGTTACTAGAAACAGGACGTGCTCTGGATGCCGATGCGGTATTGGCAGGGCATATTTTTCGTTTCAGGGAACGTATCGGAACCAGGTATTCAGTCGATCTGCCTGCTTCTGTGGCATTTGGTATCCATCTTATCCGTGTGGCAGATGGTCGTTTATTATGGGACGGCCATTTTGATGAAACTCAACAGTCTTTATTTGAAAACCTTTTTCAACTGGGCACCTTTTTACGAAGAAAGGCCAGATGGATTACCGCCAATGAGATGGCTGTGTCTGGCCTTAAAGATATACTTAAAAGTTTTCCTGTATCAAATAAACCTGAATCAAAGCACTAAACATATCACCTAAAATCCGCATTAACTTTTTTCGAAAGAGATAGATTTGAAATAATTACAATGTGCTATCGAGATGTTTTTATAAATATCCGCACACCTATAACGGGCCAAATAAAGGGATGAAATCCGTATTAGATTTCGAAAAAAGTTAACCCTCCGGGAGCCTCACCTCGACCGGATCTACTGCGTTATCAATCGATTGCAGTATTACAATACGGCTGCACGATTGATGCCTTGTATATCCGGCTGATCCGAGGCTTGCAGAATTTAGGTATCACCAAAACACCAAAATACAATTACGCGAAATACCATCATATTTTCTTCAATAAAAAACAAAAGCTTCACAAGGAAAATATTACAGCATGATTATAATTCCTGCGGTCGATATAAAAAAAGGTCAATGTGTGCGACTTCTTCAGGGACGTATGGATGAAGAAACGGTTTTCTCAGATGATCCTGCTGCTATGGCAAAGAGGTGGGAGGATGAGGGTGCGGAAATTATTCATGTGGTTGATCTTGACGGTGCATTTGAAAAAAGTCCGCAGAACTTAAATTCTATAAGAGAAATAATAGAAAGTGTAAATGTGCATATTCAAGTGGGCGGTGGAATCAGAAACGAAAAAACGATCAGGTTGGTACTGGGTCTTGGTGTCCAAAGGGTAATTATTGGTACACAAGCGATTCGAAACCCGAATTTCGTGAAAGATGCCTGCAAGGCATTTCCAGGCAGAATTGTTGTGGGCATTGATGCGTTAAACGGGCTTGTTGCAATCGAGGGGTGGACAAAAACTACTAAAGTTAAAGCTGTGGATCTTGCAAAACAGTTTGAGGATTGCGGTGTAGCCGCGATCAATTTTACAGACATCCACAGAGATGGGATGCAGACAGGTCCAAACATTGATGAAACCAGGCGTCTGGCAGAGGCTGTTTCCATACCTGTGGTTGCTTCCGGCGGCGTCTCAACAATAGAAGATATAAAAAATATAATACCGTTAAAAGAAGTAGGGGTTGTTGGTGTTATAACCGGCAGAGCGTTATACAGCGGGAGTCTGAAACTTAAAGAGGCTATTGAAATTGCAAAATAGCAGAATTTAGGTATCAATAAAAATTCTTGACAAAATCAACTTTAATAATTAGTTTCTAAGATTAAACTTAAAAAAATATGATTATTAAAGCTTATTTTTGATGGGACTTGTCCATAAAACAGATACAGATCTTCGATTATATCAACTTAAGCACATATTAAGCACATACGTAAATGTGCAAAACTTCATCCCATTTACGATCCTTCCGTCATTGTCAGTCATTCCGGTATCATAGCGATGGAGGTTGGTCTTTTTGACAATTTATATTCCTGAAGACAAGGTTTCAGAAATTAAGAATACGGCCAATATTGTTGAGGTAATTTCAGAAGTTGTGCTTCTGAAAAAGACCGGGAAGAACTACGTTGGCCTTTGCCCGTTCCATTCGGAAAAAACCCCTTCTTTTACAGTTAGCCCGGAAAAACAGATATTCTATTGCTTCGGGTGTGCTGCAGGTGGGAATGTTTTTAGTTTTCTTATGAAACACGATGGCATCTCATTTCCTGATGCAGCCAAAATACTTGCCGGACGATATGGAATCGACATCCCGACCCGTACAATGTCTCCAGAGCAAAAACGACGAATGAGCCAGAGGGAAAATCTTCTTGCCGTAAATAGACAGGCCATGGAGTTTTTTCGTAAGCAACTTCTTGGAGCTGCTTCAGGAAAACGAGCAATGGAATATCTTAAGAAACGTGGAATAAACAAAGAGATATTCGATAATTTTAATCTGGGATATGCACCCCAAGGTTGGGATAATCTATTAAGCTTTTTTATAAAAAAGAATATTTCACTTGATCTTGTTGAAAAAGCCGGCCTGATTGTTCCAAGAAAAGAAAAAAGCGGTTTTTACGATCGTTTCAGAGACCGCTTAATATTCCCGATCTTTGATTTAAACATGCAGGCGATAGGTTTTGGCGGGCGGGTAATGGATGATTCCATACCGAAATACCTTAATTCTCCGGAAACACCGGTATATAACAAAAGTCGCTCCCTGTACGGTTTGCACCTTGCAAAAATGAAATGCAGGGAGAATGAAAGGGTATACATAGTAGAGGGATATTTTGATCTATTAGCACTTCATCAGCATGGTCTTCAGAATTCAGTTGCAACTTTAGGCACATCCCTTACACCTGAGCATGTTCAGATTCTAAAAGGTTTTGTTGGAAAAGATGGTAAGATAATACTTGTCTTTGATTCAGACGATGCAGGTATTAAGGCTGTGCAGCGAAGCATAGAAATTTTTATGAGAATGGAAGTGAATGCCCGTATCATAGTTTTGCCTGAAGGATACGATCCTGATTCCTACCTCTTCGAATTCGGGTATGAATCCTTTCTGGATAGCGATTCCAGGGCCAGAAGTCTTATGTTTTTTCTAATAGATTCTGCCGTGAAAAAGCACGGGCTTTCCATTGAAGGTAAAATTCGTATAATTTCAGAGATGAAAGAGCCTCTGTCATCTATTAACGATAATATAAAAAGATCGTTATATATCAAAGAGCTTGCTGAGTGTATAAATATTGATGAATTCGCTGTTTTGGAAAAAATTAGAAAGCTATCCGTTCGGAATATGGACAAAGCTATAAGGCCAACCATGCCAAACAATTTTCTTAGCCTCAGCCAAAACAAAGCAGCTATTCCGGATAATGTTAAAGGAAAAGCCTTTCAAGGCAAATGGGGCAGGCTGGAGCGCCAGATCATAGCAATGATGCTTCAATTTCCCCAAATTTTATACGAAATAAGTGAGCGTAATATACTCGACCTTTTTGAAAATAATGCCTTAAAATCGATTGGACAAGTGCTTTTAAAGCACAAAGATTATTCAGAAATACAAATATCTGATATTATAAATTTAATTGAAGATAAAGAGCAAAGGAACATTGTAGCTTCTCTGGCGATTGGAGAGGATATATGGGACTATGAAGCATGTATCGGCATTATCACCCGGTTTGAGTCGATCCGAAAGAAAAATGAAAAGAAGTTGTTAGAAGAGATAAAGGCAGCTGAAAAGGAAAACGACCTTGAATTGTTATCAAAATTATTGAAACAAAGACAAAAAATGGCTCTATTAACTGAAAAAAAGAAAATGGCACTGTTGAAATAGTAAAAAAAAACGACTGGGGTCTGCAGGAGGCTAAACTATATGGCAAAAAAATCTGCAACAAAACGGAAAAAAACAAAAAAGATTCCTAAAAAGACTCTGGAAAAGTTGATTTCAAAAGGAAAAAAGCAGGGGTTTTTAACTTATGATGAAATTAATAAGGCAATTCCAGATGATATGCTTTCTGAACAGATTGATGAAACGTTCATTATGTTTAATGAGCATAATATTAAAATAATAGACGAAAAAAAGAACAAATTGCCGGCCAAAGTAAAAAAGGCCAAGGTTGCTGATACCTCTGTATCTGATTATAGTACTGTGACCGATCCTGTTAAAATGTATTTGCGAGAGATGGGCCTGGTGACCCTTTTGAGTCGAGAAGGAGAGGTTGCTATTGCAAAGAAGATAGAAGCAGGTGAACAAGAAATATTGAAAGCACTGATAGATACGACCATAGGAGTAGAATGCATTCTAGAGCTTGGGCGAAAGATAGAAAGTGGCGATTTACGCCCAAAACGAGTATTAAGAGATGTAAGGGAGATTGAAGAAGGGGATGGATATGTTGAGGAAGCGCTTCAGATCGAAAATTATTTAAATACCGTACATTCAATAAAAGCTATTGATGATGAAAACAGAACATACAGAGAAAATTTATTTTCTTCCGATCTGGATCCCGGTGAAAAGCGTCGTGTAAGAAGGCGCATCTCTCGCAGGAATAATAAGATTTTTATTCTGCTTAAAGATTGGCGGTTTGAAATAGGAGTTTTAGATAAAATTGATAAACTTATCAAGGAGCAGATAGAATGGATCGATTCCATGAATAGAATGATTTTGATGTGTGCGGATACAGTTAATGTATCAGTCACAGAGCTCCGTTCTAACCTTAAAACAAAGAATAGGTTTGTCAAATGGGTCAGTTCCCGTTGTGATCTGTCTAAGGATGAAATTGCCGTACTCTCTAAAGAACTTAAAAATATCCAAGATCAGATTGCTGTAAGGGAATATTCCATCAAGGCAAAAAACAGGACTTTAAAAAGAATTGTATCCTGTGTTGAAGAAGGGCGCTTTAAAGCTAAACTCGCCAAAAGTGAGCTGACAAAGGCCAATTTGCGCCTGGTGGTCAGTATTGCAAAAAAATATACCAACAGAGGCCTACAGTTTTTGGATTTGATCCAGGAAGGGAATGTTGGTCTTATGAAAGCCGTTGACAAATTCGAATATCGCCGCGGCTATAAATTCAGTACATATGCCACATGGTGGATAAGACAGGCCATAACAAGGGCAATTGCTGATCAGGCAAGAACAATCAGGATTCCTGTCCATATGATTGAAACAATAAACAAACTTATTCGTACATCAAGGTACCTTGTACAAGAGCTTGGACGTGAACCAAGTCCTGAAGAGATAGCGGAAAAAATGGAAATCCCCCTATTCAAAGTGCGCAAGGTTTTAAAGATTGCAAGAGAACCTATCTCGCTGGAGACGCCTATTGGTGAGGAAGAAGATAGCCATCTCGGTGATTTCATAGAAGATAAAAAGTTTATGTTACCTTCGGATGCTGCTGTAAGTCTGAATCTTGCAGAACAGACGAGGAAGGTCCTTGCAACATTGACCCCGCGTGAGGAAAAGGTGCTGCGTATGCGGTTCGGTATCGGTGAAAAGGCGGACCATACTTTAGAAGAGGTGGGACAGGATTTTGCAGTAACACGTGAAAGGATCAGGCAAATAGAAGCCAAAGCCCTGAGAAAACTTAGACATCCTACCAGAAGTCGAAAATTGAAAAGTTTTATTGAGGACATAGAGCAAACATAGCTTGACAAAATAATTTTCTGAAGTTAGATAATTCACTTTCATGTTGCTATAGGGCCCATAGCTCAGTTGGCAGAGCCACCGGCTCATAACCGGTCGGTCCCTGGTTCGATCCCAGGTGGGCCCACCATATTAATCAACAGGCTCATTTATAAGCTCATATTTATTTTTGCCCTGAAAAACCTGGTCCTTTGGGCCGGGTCAGAGTTCTCCGGCTCTGCCTAAGAATCGCTACAAGAGTTTGAAGTGAACTAAAGTTTAAAGTGAGCTAAAGTTAAGGAATTCTGTCAATTATATAAAAACAGCGGAGCGAAGCGACACCATAACTTTAGGCACTTTAGATCACTTTAGGCACTTTTAACTTGTACGGCT
>JAUWLP010000022.1 GCA_030613575.1 Desulfobacteraceae bacterium | reverse complement strand
CTTTTTTCTCTTTATCCATAAGCTCAAAGAACGGCCTGAAAAGATCAATAGGAAACGGAAAGATTGTGGTTGTATTTTGCTCGGTAGACATCTCCTGCATGGTCTGGAGATATCTAAGCTGCAGAGCAATGGGATGTTCACGAATAATTTCAGCAGCCTTGGCCAGCTTGTCTGCGGCCTGGAATTCACCGTCTGCATTGATTATTTTGGCACGCCGCTCCCTCTCCGCCTCGGCCTGCTTGGCCATGGACCGCTGCATCTCCTGGGGCAAATCGATATGCTTGAGCTCCACCGTTGTGACCTTTATGCCCCACGGGTCCGTATGCATATCGAGAATTTCTTGAAGTTCAGAATTAATCTTTTCCCTTGCAGATAACAGCTCATCTAATTCTGCCTGACCGCACACGCTCCGTAACGTTGTCTGGGCCAGCTGTGACATTGCATAATTGTATTCTTCCACTTCGATAACTGCTTTTATGGGTTCAATGACCCTGAAATAGATAACGGCATTTACCTTTACGGAAACATTGTCCCTGGTGATAACGTCCTGGGGATCAACATCCATAACCACAAGACGCATACTTATCTTTACCATTTTGTCAACAATCGGAATAAGGATGATCAGCCCGGGCCCTTTTGCCTTTATCACCCTCCCGAGCCTGAATACAACCCCTCGTTCATACTCGTTTAAAATGCGTATGGCCGCAGACAGAAAAAAAACAGTCAGTATAATTATGGCTATTACCGTATACATTATATGCTCCTTTCAACCGGTTCCACTTCAAGGACAAGATTAACGATCTTTACAACCCGGACCCTGGCACCGGTTTGGATTGGATCTTTTGAGGTTGCTTTCCACAGTTCTCCGTGCACAAACACCTTGCCTTCAGGCATGAGAGCTTCTCTTACCACCCCTATTTCCCCGATCAGGCCTCGTGCACCTGTTCTCGGTTTAGACAGATGTGATTTAAAAACAAGACCTGAAACAACTACAAAAAAGCCTGAAATCAGAACAAGGGTCGATATGAGCACTTCCCATGACAGTCTCATACCGGCGCCGCTGTTTTCAAATAACATAATAGAGCCGAGCAAAAGCGAAGTAATGCCCGCTATACTCAAAAGCCCGTAACTGGCAATCTTCATCTCCATAATAAAAAAAATAAGGGCAAGAACGATAAGGAGAAATCCTGCATAGTTAACCGGTATGGTCTGAAATGCAAAGAACGCCAGGACAATGGAAATCCCGCCGACAACCCCGGGAAAAACAGCGCCGGGGTGTGACAATTCAAAATAAAGACCGGCAAGACCGATCATCATAAGAATATACGCAATATTAGGATTGCTGATGGTCTTTAAAATTTTAGTCCTTAAATCCTCTTTCAGTAAAGTCTTTTTTACATTTTCGAGTTTTAAAACCCCTTTGTCTTGGATTTTGCGGCCGTTGATCTGACGGATCAGATCATCTATGTCTTTTGCCACAATATCTATGACATTTGCTTTTAGGGCCTCGGTTTCCGTCACGGAAACGCTTTTCCGGACGGCCTTTTCAACCCAATCGGTGTTTCTTCCCCTTTTTTTGGCGATACTCCTTGCATAGGCCACCATGTCATTTATCACCTTTTCGGACATGGCACCGCTGATTTCCTTGCCACCGGCCCCCACCGGATGCGCCGCTCCGATGTTTGTTCCCGGCGTCATGGCCGCAATGTCTGCCGCCATAGTGATCATTACGCCTGCGGAAGCAGCCCTGGCACCGCTCGGGGCCACATAAATCACAACCGGGACCTTGCTTGCAAAAATTGCCATGACAATTTCACGCATGGATTCGGCAAGACCACCCGGGGTGTCAAGCTCGATGATAATACATGAAACGCTTTCCTCCGAAGCTTTGGTAATCCCTTTTTTCAAAAAATCAGCTGCCGGCGGACTGATGGGACCCGACATTTGGATGATATAGACCTCATTTGCAGCTGCAAAACCGTTTCCAGGACAGCAGAATAACAAAAGCGGCAGTGCTAATATAATATGTATATATTTCATATTCATAGCTTCATAACATACTGAAACATTTATACTATTAAATTTACGAATAAACACCTAACCCGGATAAACCGGAAAAGTTAAAAGTGATCTAAAGTTTGAAGTGATCTAAAGTTAAGGAGTCGCTACGCTCCGGCTATTTATTTTAGATAAAATTGACAGAATACCTTAACTTTAGGCACGTTAGGTCACTTTAGGCACTTCACACTCAATAAATTTAGATATTTTTTGTCATAAAAAACGCAAAAATTATAAATAAGGAACTAAGCATCCAATGCCTTCATCAACTTTTTCATATCTTCCCAGACATCACGCTTTTTGCCGGGGTTGCGAAGAAGGTAAGCCGGATGATATGTGGGCAAAACCCTTATCCCGTTATAATCATGAAAACGCCCTTTGAGTTTTGAAATAGGTTTTTTTGTTTCAAGGAGCGTCTGTGCAGCAAAACTCCCCAGAGCACATATAATATCCGGCTTTATGGCCGCAATCTGACGCTTTAAGAAAGGAAAACATGCCTCTATCTCGTCCGGCATAGGATTTCTGTTACCCGGAGGGCGACACTTTATGATATTACATATATAAACCTTCTTGCGTGTGTACTTTATGGCCTCTATTATCTTTGTAAGAAGACGGCCGGCAGCCCCTATAAAAGGTTCACCTTTTTGATCCTCGTCATAGCCCGGCCCTTCGCCCACAAATACCAGCCTTGCATGAGGATCACCGGCACCAAAGACAATATTTTTTCGGCTTTCTGAAAGCCGGCAGCGGCGGCATTCACCAAGATCAATTCGGATCGCCTCCAGGGTTTCGTGTGAAAATGCCTCTTTATGCCCCCAAGATTCCACTATTTCAAGACTTTCCTTTGAACAGTCAAACCCACGGCAACCTGTTTCGGATAAAAATCGAAAGGTTTGGCATAGTTCTTTTACAGCCGTATCAAAATCTTTTTCATAAGACATCCGGACCTCAACTTTAGCTCATTTTAGGTCACTTCACACTTTTTTTAATATCCGGTCCAGAAGAATATGGGCCACATCATCTTTTTGCAATTCAGGAAAAACCTCTTTTGTGCCGTCTTTATAAAACATGGTCACCTTATTGGTGTCAGTACCGAAACCCGAAGAAGATCGACCCACAAGATTACCCACAACAATATCAAGATTTTTTTCAACCAGTTTTATTCCGGCATACTGTTCCAGGTTTTCCGTTTCCGCAGCAAATCCAACTAGTATCCGGTCTTCTTTTCTCCTCCCAACCTCTTTTAGGATATCCCGGGTTTTTTCCAGCAACAAAACCAGTTCATCCTTTTCCTTCTTGATCTTCTGTCCGGCCTGCTCCTTTGGGCGATAATCAGAAACCGCTGCTGTCTTAATAATTATTTCGGAATTTTTCATCTGCTCAAACACAGCAAGAGCCATTTCCCGGGCTGTACCAACTCTGACCACCGTAACGTTATGTGGATCGGGCAGATCTGTTGGGCCTGTTATCAGAATGACATCGCCCCCTCTTTGTTCTGCAGCCCTTGCAACCGCAAAACCCATCTTGCCGGAAGAAGGATTGCTGATGAACCGAACAGGATCGATTATTTCGCGAGTCGGACCGGCGGTAACAAGTATCCTTTTACCTTTCATATCTTTGGGTGAAAGATAGGATAAAAGCCTGTCAAGTATATCTTCGGGTTCAGGAAGGCGACCTGGTCCGGTAATGCCGCAAGCAAGTTCCCCTGATTCCGGTTCTATGACAAAATGCCCATCAGACTTGAGTCTATCAAGATTCCTCCTGACCGCTTTTGTTTCAAACATATTCGTGTTCATGGAAGGGCAGATTATCACAGGGCATGTTACCGCCAAAATGAAAGTGCTCAGAGCATCATCGGCAATCCCGCCGGCGATCTTGCCGATAATATTTGCCGTTGCCGGTGCAATAATCACAGCATCCGCTTCATTAGCCCAATCGATATGCCTTATTGAGGCATCACCAACCTTTTCAAAGAGGTCGGTAGAGACAGGTTGACGCGATAAGGCCTCAAAAGTTAGACGCCCCACAAACTCTAAGGCATTTTTAGTCATAATGACCCTGACGTTCGCCTCCTCCTTGATAAAAAGCCTTAAAAGTTCGACACTCTTGTATGCTGCAATCCCTCCTGATACACCCAGTACGATATTTTTATTCTTGATAACACTTTTCATCTCTCGTCACCGATATAACTTTTTAATTTTTTAAGCCGTTGCAAGTTATTATACTTGAGCAAAAGATCGATCCATTCACTGAACAGCATGAAAAGGTTCTCTCGATCTTTATTAAAATCTTTCTTCTCAATTTCAGAAAGTGCATCAATAAGATCCTGGCTGCCCGGTTCTTGTTTTAATAGGTATTTATAGATTTCGGCCGCTTTGCCAAAATTTCCCTGCCCGGCATGGACTTTTGCCATTGTCCTGGTATAAAAAACGTTATCTTCCATCACTATTTAGCCTTTCTGCCTTTCTTTACCTTGATCACAACCTCGTCTTTACCTATCACGCCAAGTTCCTTCCTGGCCACATTCTCCACATACTCGGGATCGTTTTTTAACCTTTCTATTTTGCGAGATAAGGAAAGGTTTTCCTGGATCAGTTCAGTATTTCTTTTTAATATAATGTCTCTTTCCGCTTTCAGCCGGTTTAAATCGGCAAGACCATTTTCACTGAATATAATAAACATTAGCAACCAAAACAATACCACTATTGCAAAAGTAAGCAGAATGTTTTTCTTTGAAGTCACTTTTTATCTATCCCCTTCCCGACCATAGCCAGAACATTTTTAAGTTCCTTGCTCTTAAGCAATAAGGAAAAAGAACCATAGAAAACAAGACCGGTCAGAATACTTCCCATGAGCCCAAAGAAAAGGCAGAACAATGTCCCGTCTTCCACGGGAATAATCAATAACGCAGTGGCCCAGACAGCAGCCCCCATAATCCCTGAACAAATCGTTGTTTTACAGGCAGACTCGGTAATATCTTTCAACCCCAGCGCACCAAGCTTTGTCCTCAAGGCCCAGATAAGAAGTCCCAGATTCAGCATTGAAGCAAGAGAGGTGGAGAGTGCAAGCCCGCCGTGTCCCATCGGTCCCATAAGAATGACTCCTAATATTATATTAGCGCAAACCGATACCACGGCCGTTCGTACCGGCGTTTTTGTATCCTGTAATGCATAAAACGTGGAAACAACGATCCGCACCGCTGAAAAAGCCCAGAGACCTATACTATAATACAAAAGCGCATATGCAGTCAAACGTGTGGTTTCTGAATCAAAAGCCCCTCTTTTAAATAACAGTGCAACAATAGGTTCCCTTAAAACGATCAGGCCGACCATTGAAGGGATGGTAATAAAAAAGACCATTCTCATGGCGTATGAAAATGTATCCCTGACAGCCTGTAAATCTTTTTCCGCCGCCTGCCTGGAAAGACTCGGTAGAACAGCAGTGGCCGCAGCTATCGCAAAGATTCCCAGGGGAAACTGTACCAGACGGTCGGCATAATAAAGATACGAAACACTACCTTGGGCCAGTAAAGAAGCAAGCAGGGTTCCCACCAGGATGTTGATCTGATAGACAGCGGCACCGAATATGGTTGGGACCATGAGCAGGCCGATCTTTTTTAGACCGGGGTGGTAAATATTTGCCTTTTGCCAGAAATAAAATCCTTTTTTTATAAGAAACGGCACCTGGAGTGCAAGTTGCAAAAATCCTCCGATCAGCACCCCGATGGCAATCCCGGTAACAGGATCAGCCATGTGAGGTGCAATTAAGAATACCGAGCCTATTATGGAAATGTTTAAAAAAACCGGGGCAAGGGCAGGTGCAGCGAAATGACCAAGGACATTAAGTATCCCCATGCAAAGTGCAACAAGTCCGATAAAGAAAATATACGGAAACATTATACGGGTCAAAAAGACCGTAAGTGAATATTTTTCGGGTGAAGCGGCAAACCCTGGAGCTATAACACGGATGATAATTGGGGACAGCAAAATGCCTGCAATAGCGATAGTAACAAGCAACACGGAAAGAATCCTTATGGCAGACCTTGCCATGTCAAAGGCATCATCTTTCCCCCGCTTTGTAAGGTATTCGGTAAAGACGGGAATAAATGCAACGCTTAAAGAACCTTCGGCAAAAAGCCTTCTTAAAAGGTTGGGAATTCTGAAAGCTACAAAAAAAGCATCCGAAGCGAGCCCGGCACCAAAAAACCAGGCAATCACAACATCTCTTATGAAACCGAAAATGCGGCTCAATAAAGTTGCTGATCCAACAACACCTGCGGCTTTTGTCAAGCGGTGGTTTTCAGTGGTTGGCTGATTTGCTGATCGGTTCATTATTAAATTCGAATTGCTGAGGTAAAATAAGGCTTGACATATCTTCAGGGACTCTGTATTCAGATTGCTTTTATTTATAATATTAGATTGAAAGGAGCTTATAAAGTTGGCTAATTATAAATCTGCAATAAAACGTGCGCGCCAGAACGAGAAAAGGCGCCTGCGCAACAAATCTTCGAAAACAAGGATAAAGAACATCGTCAAAAGCGTACGACTTGCTGTGAGCGAAAAATCGGATGAAACAGCACTGGCTGAACTAGATATTGCAAAATCTATAATAGATAATGCAGCAAAAAAGGGTGTAATCCACAGGAAAACCGCATCACGAAAAATTTCCCGCCTTTCCAGACTTGTGAACACCATCTAAGCCTAACCCGGAGCCTAACTCGGATTTCTCACGGGCTAACCGCCAGAAAACATACACCGCAAACAAAAGCGGATTTTATTTTTATATTGACAACCTGGTCCTTTGGGCCAGGTCAGAGTTATTCGGCTCTGCCTGAAGAATCGCTGCAAGAGTTTGAAGTGAACTAAAGTTTAAAGTGAGCTAAAGTTAAGGAATTCTGTCAATTATATAAAATCAGCGGAGCGAAGCGACACCGTAACTTTAGGCACTTTAGATCACTTTAGGCACTTTTAACTTGTACGGCTTTAAGTAAAACAGCCCCTTTCAGGGGATAATCAAAGCCTGGTCCTCTGGGCCAGGATTTTTACTATATGGCTGTGCGACGGATTGGCAATTTTTTTAAAAATCGGCTGTTAAACTATTATAAATACTTTCCGCAAGCCTTTTAGAAAGCTTTTTGATCGCAACCTTTTTGTTTCGTTCGGTGACTTGTTTTGTAGACGACACCTTGTAAGCTTCGTTGTCTGAAACATTTTTTGCAGACCATATTACCACGCCGGATTTATCTGTTAATTGCAAATCGACTTTAAATTCAACCCGTCTTTCATTGGAGGTATACTCCCCTTTATGTGAAATTGTCTTGGAACTGATCGATACAATAACACCGGTAAGGACTGCATCAGCCTTGTCCTTCCCTGTTAAAACCTCCTGTTCATGCCTGATAAATTCATATATGAGATCATTTGTAATTATATTCTCCACCCCGGTTTCTGCGCTACGGTTTTTAAACATCTTTACACTGATCGACGTTATGCCGGATGGAAGACTTCCACTACCGGCAAAACGATAGCCGCAAGCTGAAAAAAACAATAATAACAAAATTATTGCCCAGGCATATTTTTCTTTAAAAAACAAAGATCCTCCAACTAAGCCGGAAAAGTGACTAAAATACGGGCTAAACCACGATATTCACAAGTTTCCTCTTAACAACAATAACTTTTTTAATCGGCTTATTATTTATAAATTTTTGAACACGCTTGTCCGAAAGAGCCAACTCTTTGATTGTATTATCGTCTACATCCACATCAACATGGAACCTGCTTCTTAGTTTGCCATTTACCTGAATCACGATCAAAAGTTCATCCTTTAACAAAGCACCTTCCATGTACGACGGCCATGACGCCAATAGAACGCTGGTCTCAAATCCCAGGGTCTCCCAGAGCTCTTCCGCAAAATGTGGAACAATCGGCGACAAAAGGAGCACAACAGATTCCATGGCAAATCGCATGACCCCGGTATCTTGAGTGTCATTTTTTACAGGATCAATTCCGTACATGGTATTCACAAGCTCCATGATTGCACTGATTGCAGTATTAAAATGGAACCGGTCTTCTATATCTTTTGTAACTTTATATATGGTCGCATGAGTTTTTTTGAACAGTTCACGGGTTCTGCCTTCCAGAAGATCGGGGCTCCCGTTAAAAGGAGTTGCATCCTTGATTAAATCAATCCAGTTCCAAGCAAAGCGCCAGACACGATTCAGAAAACGATAACCGCCTTCAACACCCTGCTCGCTCCATTCAAGATCCCTTTCCGGCGGGGCTGCAAAAAGGCAAAAGAGTCTCGTTGTATCAGCACCGTACTTTTCAAGAAGAATATTCGGATCGATAACGTTCTTTTTCGACTTGGACATTTTTTCAACACGGCCAGGAGTAATCACCTCACCACATTTTTTACAATGTCGATCACCGCCATTTCCTTCAACCTCTTCGGGAAGAAGAAAACCGTGTTTCGGACATGAAACCGTCTCTTTACAGACCATTCCCTGGGTTAAAAGCCGAGTAAAAGGTTCCTTGTACTTTACAAGTCCAAAGTAGTTCAGCACGCGTGTAAAATACCTTGAATAGAGCAGATGCAAAATAGCATGCTCAACGCCGCCTATATACTGATCTACGGGCATCCAGTAATCTACGGACGTTTTGTCAAACATGCCGCTGTCACAATTCGGACTGCAGTATCTTTCATAATACCATGAAGATTCTACGAAGGTATCCATTGTATCAGTCTCTCTTCTGGCCTCAGGGCTGCCGCAAGCCGGACATATTGCCTTTGCAAAATATTCAAGGGTCCCAAGCGGTGATCTCCCGCCCTCCAGAAGATCGGCATTCTCCGGGAGCAGAATGGGAAGATCCTGCTCCGGCACAGGAACAATGCCACATTTTTTGCAATGAATTATGGGAATCGGCGCGCCCCAGTATCGCTGTCTTGAAATACCCCAGTCTCTTAGCCGGAAACTTGTGGTTTTTTTTCCTATTCCTTCCTGTTCCAGAAAAGAAGCGATTTCGTCAAGGGCCGTGACATTATCCATTCCGTTAAACCGACCGGAATTGACCATCACACCTTCACCGGTGAAAGCTTGGGTCATGGTGGCGGAATCGAGATCGTCATCATGCGGTTTTACGACCACTACGACATCCAGGCCGTACTTTCGAGCAAACTCGAAATCACGCTGGTCATGTGCGGGAACGGACATAACAGCACCTGTACCATACTCCATAAGTGCAAAGTTTGCTGTATAAATCGACATCCGTAAGCCGCTCAAGGGATTGAGGCAATAGGCGCCGGTAAAGACGCCCTCTTTCTCATAACTTTCCACCGCCCTGCTCGATCGGTCCTGCATGGATATATGTTCGACGAATTCGCGAACTTTGTCTTCCTGGAGCGTCCCTTTCGACAAATTTAATACCAACGGATGCTCCGGAGCAAGGCACATGAAAGTTGCGCCATAAACCGTATCCTGCCGGGTTGTAAAAACCGGTATCTTTTCATCTGTATTCTCTATGGGAAACCGAATTTCCGCACCTACACTCTTTCCTATCCAGTTCTTCTGCATTGTGATAACCTTCTCAGGCCATCCGGGAAGCTTATCGCAATATGCCAGTAGATCTTCCGCGTAATCTGTAATACGGAAAAACCATTGCCAGAGTTTTTTCTGCCGAACCGTCTTGCCACAGCGCCAGCACAAACCGGCTTCCACCTGCTCGTTGGCAAGTACCGTCTGGCAATGCCCACACCAGTTTAAAAAAGATTTCTCGCGATAGATCATTCCCTTTTCGTACATTTTTAAAAAAAGCCACTGTTCCCACCGGTAATATTCAGGACTGCAAGTGGCAATTTCCCTGTCCCAGTCGTAGGAAAAACCTATCTTCTTTAACTGAAATCGCATCTTCTCAATATTTTCATAGGTCCATTTGGCTGGATGACTGTTGTTCGCAATTGCGGCGTTTTCCGCAGGCATACCGAATGCGTCCCATCCCATGGGATGAAGAACATTGAATCCACGCATTTTTTTGTACCTTGCAATCACATCGCCGATGGTGTAGTTCCTCACATGTCCCATGTGTATATTACCGGACGGATAGGGAAACATTTCGAGAAGATAATATTTTTCCTTGTCAGGATCCTCTTTGACCTTAAAGAACTTTGATGTTTCCCAGAAATTTTGCCACCTGGATTCTATTGTCTTAGGATCATATCTTTCATCCATTTATATACTCTACCTCACATACAGGATTTAGGTTACACATAACATAGTCGTTCACAGGTTCAGAGTTCACCGTTCAGGGTTAATGGCTTTACAATTTTTTAATATTTTTGGTTTTAATCTTAGTGCAAGCTTGCTTGATGAATACTAAGTTAAGGGCCGAATGAACCTTGAATTGCACTCAAAATCAAAGACTTTTGCTACTTTACAGTTGAACCTCGAACCTCCGAATCCTTGAGCCTTGATTAATTTCTCATGCCACAACATGATGCAAATAGCAAGTGATAAGAAATCGTTTGACTTGTATATAACAATTTCATATTCATTTATAGAAGCAACTGCTTGAGATAAATGCATCAATTCCGGTGTTGAAGGACCAATATTTTATGAGCAAGATACTTATTAATGCCATAGATCCTGAGGAATGCAGGATTGCAAAAGTAAAGGATACAAAACTCGAAGAATTTCATATCGAAAGTGCTGCAAGGGAAATTATCCACGGCAACATTTACAAAGCGGTTATTTCACGTGTTGAGCCGAGCCTTCAGGCCGTTTTCGTAGATTACGGGGCTGATCGCCATGGGTTTCTTCAGAAGCATGAAATTCATAGCGACTATTTTCAGGACAATCTTTCAAAAGACAAGTCCATAAAAAAAATCGTGAGGCGTGGCAAGGAACTCCTGTTACATGTCATAAAAGACCCGTTCATGAAAAAAGGGGCCATGATCTCAACTTACATATCTCTCCCGGGAAGATACTTGGTGCTTATGCCCGGAAGCGATAACCTGGGCATTTCACGTAAAATAGAAGATGAGGATGAAAGAAGCCGCCTTAAAGGTATTATCAACAAACTCAAGTTGCCTGAAGGATTCGGCATCATCGTCCGAACCGCCGGAATAAACTGTACCAAAATGCGAATGTCCAGGGATTTAAAATATCTTTTACGGCTCTGGAAAAACATCAAAAAAAATGTGGCCAAAGCAAAAGCCCCGGATCTGCTTTACAAGGAACAAAACCTTGCTTTAAGATCCATACGAGACTATTTCACTCCCGACGTGACCGAAATCCTCATTGATGATGTTGCAGTATATCACGAGGTTAAAAACTTTGTTGAAATCATTTCCCCAAAACATACCAAGATTGTCAAACATTACAAAATGGACAAACCTATATTCACAAAATACCAGCTTGAAGAACAGATTGCATCCATATATAAAAGCCGTGTCACATTAAGATCCGGCGGTTATATTATAATAACACAAACCGAAGCGCTGGTTGCTATTGACGTCAATTCAGGCAAAGCCACTCAAAAAAAATCTATTGAACAGACCGCTCTTCAAACCAATATTGAAGCGGCCGAGGAAATTTCTCGTCAGTTCCAACTAAGAGATTTGGGCGGTCTTATAGCAATCGATTTTATCGACATGAGAGATCAAAAGCACAAATTAGAAGTTTTTAGAGCCGTCAAAAACAATGTAAAAAATGACAAGGCCAAAACAAAGATCGGCAAGATTTCAATGTTCGGGCTGATGGAAATGTCGAGACAGCGGCTCAGGCCTTCAATTGAATCCAGCAGTTTTGAATCCTGCAGTCATTGCGGTGGCAAAGGGCTTATACCTTCCACTGAGATGTTGGCCCTCGACTTTCTCCGCAAACTTCGTCTTGAAACCTTAAAAGATGAGATCTCAAGAGTAAAAGGGGTAGTCCCGTCGGTAGTAGCCGACTATCTTTTGAATAAGAAACGCAAGGAGATTCTTGACCTGGAAATAAGGCGCGATCTTTCCATCCGCATCGAAGGAGACAACACAATCGTCCACGGCATGAGTAAGATTACTTGTGAAAATAAAACACTAGCCTAACCCGAACAAGCCGGCCTACGGCTTGGAGAGAACCAAGAAATATTTACCACCAAGGCACCAGACACGAAGGATTCTACTAACATGCCAAAAAAAACCGCTGAAATATCAAGCAAAACCATAGGAATTGTAGTAGTATGTATACTCTTTGTTACAGTTGCCGGTTTATGGTTCTGGTTGAAGAAAGATTCAAAGGTCAATACTCAAAACATACCTGAAAAAGTTCATATACCTACAACAGCAGAAACTGTCATTGATTACAATAAAATCGAAAAAGACAAAGAGCTCAAAGCGCTTATGCAAAAGCGCAAGGCAGAATACGGAATTGAAAAAGGGGTTGACATTATTGCAAAGTCTGATGAATCCTTTAAAATCGGTGATTCAACGGTCTCGATGCAGGAAATTTTGGATATGATACGTATTAAAAGTGGCGATATTGTTGAAAGGAATCTCAAGTTAAAGAAAACGGATCCAATGAAAAATTCAGAATCATTCGGGATACACGTTGTTCAGCCTGGAGACAATATCTGGAATATACATTTTCATTTCCTGAAAGATTATTTTGCTCATAAAGACATCTCCCTTTCACCGCTTGCCGACGAACCTTCAAGGGGGAGGCAAAGTTCGGGGGTTGGTAAACTTCTTAAATTTTCTGAAGGAACGGTTAATATTTACAACATAAAAGAACACAAAATAGATGTTGATCTTAACCTGATCTATCCCTTGAGTAAAGTGGTTATCTATAATATGGACCAAATTTTTGCACTTCTGGATCTCATCGATTACGAACATGTGAATCGCATTCAATTTGACGGCGAAACACTCTGGATACCGCCAAATTAACAAGACCTCCAGCACTCCGATGTATTTTTTAACTCAAAGCCATTGATCTTTGACCAGGTTTTCTATATTGAGTAAAGAATCCTGGCCCAAAGGACCAGGCTTTCTATATTGAATAAACCATTGACGTATGTAATTAATTGCAGTATATCAGCGCCATTTTTTATAATTTTTTAAACAGGTATAAGGAGGATTTGTCTTGATAAATATCGCTTATGCAATGGGCACGGGTGGGGGTGCAGGCCAGGGAGCAGGAGGATTTTCATCACTGATCCCGATTGTCCTGATGTTCGTTATATTCTATTTTCTTCTTATTCGGCCCCAGCAAAAAAAGTCCAAAGAACATCGTGAAATGGTAAACCGTCTTAAAAAGGGAGACCGGATCATAACAAGCGGTGGTCTTCACGGTCGAATTACAGCCGTAAGTGAGACCACGATGACTGTTGAAATAGCTGACAAGGTCCGTGTAAAGATTGCCCGCGGCAACGTCGGCCAGGTAGTCCAGTCTTCACCACAACCCCAGGAAGCAAAAAAAAAGAAGGGCTGATTCAGATAGCAGGTTTTATTTGCAATTCTGGGAGTTGAGGCGCCCGGCCGGCAAGGCGCGGACAAGTAAAGGAAAGGAAAAGATCATTGAAGAATCTCTCATGGCGGGCTGCTGCCGTTATTGCAGTTATTGTCATCGCTGTTATTTACATTCTTCCGACCATAAAACCATCTTTGTGGCCACATAAAAAGATAAACTTAGGGCTCGATCTTCAAGGCGGCATGCACCTAGCACTTGAAGTCGATACGGAAAAAGCTGTGGAAAGCACCATAGAACGTATAAGCCAGGAAATGCGAGACCTTTTAAAGAAGGAACATATCCGGCCTGTCGGCTTGAATCGTATAGATAAAAACCGCATTTCGGTGGAGTTGCGAGGCCAAAAAAACATCGACGAATTTGAAAAACTGCTCGACAAAGAATTTGAAAATTTACGTATACTTTCAAGATCAACCCAGGGCGAAATCCTTACTATAATGCTGGATCTTCCTGACAAGGAGACCAGTCAAATCAAGAAAATGGCAACCGAACAGGCCCTTGAAACCATCAGAAACCGGATCGACCAGTTTGGTGTCAGCGAGCCGGATATTCGCCGCCAAGGTGACAAACGGATACTTGTTCAGCTCCCCGGCATCAAAGATACAAAAAGGGCCAAGGATCTTATCGGAAGGACAGCCCTTTTAGAATTCAAACTGCTGGATGAGACCCATGACCTAAATGCCGCCCTGCAAGGGAATGTGCCTCCGGGCAGCGAGGTCCTCTATGGAATTAAAGAAGATCCCGAAACACGGCGCATCATAAAAACTCCCTATCTTATAAAAAAACGAACCCTTTTAACCGGGGCACATCTAACTGATGCAAAGGTTCAAATAGATTCTCAATACAACGAAGCTTATGTTTCCATCAATTTCGACAAAAAAGGGGGAAGAGATTTTGCAAGAATAACCGGAGCAAATGTAGAAAAACGTCTTGCAATCGTTTTGGATGACAAAGTCTATTCAGCACCCGTCATCCAGGAAAAAATCACAGGCGGTCAGGCCCGAATTACCGGACGTTTCACCACTGAAGAAGCACGTGATCTTGCCATTGCCCTCCGTGCCGGCGCCCTTCCGGCCCCGGTAAACATCCTTGAGGAGAGAACCGTGGGTCCTTCTCTTGGAACCGATTCAATTAGAAAAGGGATCATCTCAATGTGTGTAGGGGGTTTCCTCGTTATCCTGTTCATGATTGTCTATTACAGGGGTTCAGGGCTTATCGCAGACTTTGCGCTGATTCTTAATATTATCCTGATTGCCGGAGGGCTGGCCGGCTTTCAGGCCACATTGACACTACCGGGTATCGCAGGGATAATCCTCACCATCGGCATGGCCGTTGACGCCAATGTTCTAATATTCGAACGTATAAGGGAGGAAATAAACATAGGGAAGACACCGCGAGCGGCAGTGGACGCGGGCTATGACAGGGCGACTCTTACAATTCTCGATGCTAACGTAACAACACTTATTGCAGCCCTTGTCCTGTTCCAGTTCGGCACCGGCCCTGTCAAAGGATTTGCCGTAACACTCAGTTTGGGTGTACTTTCCAGTCTTTTTACAGCCCTTATTATGTCCCGGTTAATATTCGACTATTTCTTAGTAAAACTGAAGGTTAAAACCCTGAGCATCTGATACCATAAACTATTTCAATTAGAGCATTATATCATTTGGATGAAACAGCAATTTCAAAAGGAAACAAAACAATCTTAGGAGATATCATTAATGCGGTTTATAAAACCTGATATCAACATTAATTTTGTCGGTAAGAGAAAAATCGCTTTCTCCATATCCCTGGCGATGATCCTAGTCAGTATTACCTCTCTCTTAATTCATAAAGGACCCAGATACGGCATCGATTTCGCCGGCGGTACATTGATACAGGTAAAGTTTAGCACCCCTGAAAGCCTGAACAATATAAAATCGGGCCTTGCCGCCATAGATTTAGGCAAATCGTCAGTTCAACAGTTCGGTGATCAGAGTGATAACGAATATCTCATCCGGACTGACATGTCTGTCATGACCAATCAAGGATTTTCTTCAAAAGTACAAAAAGCCCTGGAAGCCTCAACAGGAAATGAGGTCAAAATTCGTCGTGTTGAGATGGTCGGACCTCAGGTTGGCAAAGACCTGCGGGAAAAAGCCCTTTTCGCCATGTTTTATGCCCTTCTCTTTATTGCAATATATATATCCGGCCGTTTTGAATTAAAATGGGTTCTAAGCGGAGTTATGGCCGGTGCGCTCATGGGTGCTGTTTATCTTCTTTCTGTTTTTAATGTCAGCGTCCCTTATCTTATCGCAGCCGCATTGATAGTAACCCTTTTACTTTTCTGGTTTCTCGAGCTGAAATACGCCATGGGCGCTATTGTGGCCCTGATCCATGATGTCACCATTACCGTTGGTATTTTTTCTATATTTGACATAGAGTTCACACTACCGATTATCGCAGCGCTCCTCACCATCATCGGATATTCGTTAAATGACACCATTATTATTTTCGACAGAATCCGGGAAAATTTGAGGAAACATCATAAAAATCCCCTGGAAATCATAATTAACAGAAGTGTAAATGAAACTCTCAGCCGAACCATACTGACCACCTTAACCACCTTTGTTGTAGTTGCTTCTCTGTTTGTACTGGGAGGCGGGATTATTCATGACTTTGCATTTGCAATGTTGATAGGCATTATCGTCGGAACCTACTCATCGGTTTACGTTGCAAGCCCCATACTACTTGCATGGCAGGGTCGTGGAAGAAAGAGATAAGTGGAAAATATTCTGCCATGGTTTATTCTGAAAAGTGTTCCGGGAATAGGAAATCACCTTTTCAAGCGACTAATAGATCGTTTCAATTCACCTGAGAATGTTTTTGAAGCTTCCGGAAAGGATCTTCTTGAGGTAGAAGGCATAACCCCTCGTCTGGTTGCCGCAGTAAAGCAGCACAAAATTCGTGATTCGGTTAAAAAGGATCTCGACCTTGTGATGAAAAAAGGTTATAAAATTGTCACCATGTCGGATACTGATTATCCACCCCTTTTACTTCAAATACCGGATCCTCCGCCTTTTTTGTATGTTTTCGGCAGTCTTAACGGTTCCTTTAAAAATATAGCGGTTGTTGGCTCCAGAAATGCAACAAGTTATGGCATCTCCACGACAAAACGTCTGTGCAAGGATTTGGCTTCGCTTAAAATGACTATAGTCAGCGGCATGGCAATTGGCATTGATTCGGCTGCTCACGAAGGAGCACTGATGGGCAAAGGAAATACTATCGCGGTTTTAGGAAGCGGTTTGGAGATAGTTTATCCGGCCGAAAATCGCAAGCTCTTTCATATGATCGCCGAAAACGGTGCCGTTGTTTCGGAATTTCCCTTGATGACTGAACCTGAAGCACACAATTTCCCTGCGCGAAACAGGATAATCAGCGGGATTTCCCTCGGAACCGTGGTTGTTGAAGCTACAAAAAGAAGCGGATCACTTATAACAGCACGCTTTGCAGCAGAGCAAAACAGGGAAGTATTTGCTATCCCGGGAAGCATTCATTCATTCAAAAGCACCGGTACACATACCCTTATAAAACAGGGAGCCAAACTGGTTGAACATGCCCAGGACATTATGGAAGAGCTCTCAAATATTATTGAAGCTCCGTTCGAAAAGGATAAAACCGGTAATGAAACCATGGAAAGAATCCCGCAGTTGTCATCCGAGGAATCGTTTGTATTTGAAGCCATTGGTCCGTATCCTGTTCACATCGATGACCTTGCAAGAAAACTTTCCATGAAACCCGGCAAACTGTCGAGCATTCTGCTCCAACTTGAGCTAAAAAGTATTGTACATCAATCCCCGGGAAAACTCTTTTCCCGGGCAGTCATGGAGTAAAGGGAAGAAAGGAACTTAGTTCGCTTCGCTCACAATTGGAATAGTGGAATACTGGAATTATGGAACAATGGGTTTTGGGATAATGGTTTGATGATAAACATCATCACAGCAAGGAATTTAAAAATGGAAAACATCCTTTAAAACCAATATTCCATCATTCCAACGTTCCAATATTCCATCTACAAATTATGTAGGATACTGTTATATAAACAACATATTTTCAATAAGTTGTAAAATCTCAAGACGTTTAAACTTATTCAGTGAGGTAAAACTGTGATCAAACCACTTGTCGTCGTAGAATCACCAACCAAGGTTAGAACTATAAAAAAATATCTCGGTAAGAATTACAACGTAGCTGCAACCGTCGGTCATATAAAGGATCTTCCGGCAAAGGAAATCGGCATCAATATCGAGAAAGGTTTCAAACCAAAATATACGAACATTCCCGGCAAACAGAAAGTTATAAGATCTTTGAAACAGGCTGCGGGCGATTCAAAAGATATTTATCTTGCGCCCGACCCTGACAGGGAGGGTGAAGCCATCGCATGGCATACCGCCGAGATTCTCAAAAAAAAGGGAAGAAGATTCCACAGAGTTCTTTTTCATGAGCTTACAAAAAATGCTATTAATAATGCTATCACATCGCCTGAAGATCTCAACCGTAACAAGTATGAAGCCCAGCAGGCACGCAGGATTCTCGACAGACTCGTCGGATACCAGGTATCCCCCCTGTTATGGCGCAAAGTAAAAGGCGGACTCAGTGCCGGGCGGGTACAATCCGTTGCCGTGAGGATAATCTGTGAAAGGGAGCGGGCTATTCAGGCCTTTGAGTCAGTAGAGTACTGGTCGATAACGGCTCACCTGGAGGACAACGCACCACCACCGTTTACGGCAAAGCTGGTAAAAAAGAACGGGAAGAAAATTAAAATCTCCGATGAAAAAGAATCAAGTTCCATTGTGAAAGATCTGGCGGGAGAAAAATTTACAGTGGAAAAAGTTCAGAAAAAAACCACAAAAAGAAACCCTCTACCGCCTTTTATTACCAGCAAGCTCCAGCAGGAAGCTATACGAAAGTTAAGATTTTCAGCAAAAAAAACCATGAGTATAGCACAGCAACTTTACGAAGGTATAGACCTTGGACCCGGTGAACCCGAAGGGCTTATCACTTACATGCGTACAGATTCCACGCGGATCGCAAAGCAAGCCGCTTTTGAGGCTCTAAAACTTATTAGGGGAAGATTCGGAGAAAAATATGCTCCTGAAAAGCCGAGGTTTTTCAAAAATCGTAAAAAGGTTCAAGATGCCCATGAAGCCATACGGCCCACATCGGTCTTTAATACCCCTGAAAAAGTAGCCCCGTATCTTTCCAAAGACCAGCTTGCTTTGTATCGGCTTATCTGGCAGCGCTTTGTTGCATCTCAGATGAAACAGGCTCTTATCAATAAAATTACCGTATCTGTCATGGCAGGCTCCTACCTGTTTACCGTAAGTGGTTCATCAGTAAAGTTCCCCGGTTTCATGGCTCTTTACATGTCTGTGGATGAGGAAATCGAAAGTAAAAGCCAAAAGAAAAAAGATGATCTTCCCGAACTTAATGAAGGCATGGTTTTGAAACTCAATAAATTAGAGCCCAAACAGCATTTTACAATGCCTCCCCCGAGGTTTTCAGAGGCATCTTTGGTCAAAGAACTCGAAGAAAACGGGATCGGCCGCCCCAGCACCTATTCCAACATCCTGTCCACAATCAGGGGAAAAGGTTATGTAGACCTAATAAAAGGATATTTCAGACCCAGCGAACTGGGATTTATTGTTAATGACCTTCTGGTGGAAAGCTTCCCCGATGTATTTGATGTGGAATTTACCGCTAGAATGGAAGATGACCTGGACCGTGTAGAAGCTTCAGAAGTCAATTCTTTAGAAATCTTAACACGTTTTTACGACTCTTTTGAAAAAGAACTCGAAGCAGCTTCAAAAGATATGCTCAGTTTAAAGGCCGTCGGTATGCCAACGGATCTGGTCTGTCCCAAATGTAATTCAAAACTTACTATCAGGGTGGGCAAAAACGGACATTTTCTGGGTTGCAGTAGATATCCGGAATGTACCCATACCAGAAACTACACCAGGGATGAAAAAGGTGTAATTCATCCGGTTGAGCCACATTCTGATGAAACTTCTGACAGAGTCTGCGAAAAATGCGGCAAGTCGATGCTCATAAAACAGGGAAAATACGGCACGTTTTATGCCTGCTCCGGTTACCCGGATTGTAAAAACACTCAATCAGTTATTCCAAGCAACGGCGGGCAGGCAACAGGCGTAAATTGTCCTGAGAAAGACTGCGGCGGCACTCTTGTGCAACGCAAGTCAAAGCGTGGCAAAATATTCTACGGCTGCAGCAACTTTCCCGACTGCAACTTTGCCGTATGGGACAAGCCTGTAGCTAAAGAATGCCCCGAGTGCGGTGCCGGGTTCCTGCTTGAAAAAACCACCAAAAAGCAAGGTGCTTTTCAGGCCTGTCATACAAAAGGGTGCGGGTATAAACAGAAAACGTAACAAAGTTCCCGTGCTTTGTTTTCTCTCAATGGCTTCGTTGTATTCTTCTCTTTCAAAAGTTGAATCCAAACCTCTCCCATAGTTCTAAACCGACCAATGCACTGCTGGTCAAGCTTTGCCCCCATCATCATAACCATAAGATCTCTGTAACATAGTTCCAATCAGTTATAGCTTAACCGGACTATTTTTGTCAAAAAATCGAACAATTTTTGTCATGATTTCATAGATAGCTCCAAAAATATTTCGGTAAAATTATCAAAATCCTAAATCTTGCAAGCATCGAGTTTGTCGGAGATAGGTAAAGAATCCTGGCCCGAAGCACCAGGCTTTGGTTTTCCCCTGAAAGGGACTGTTTTACTTAAAACCGTACAAGTTAAAAGTGTCTAAAGTGATCTAAAGTGCCTAAAGTTATGGTGTCGCTTCGCTCCGCTGATTTTATATAATTGACATGATTCCTTAACTTTAGCTCACTTTAAACTTTAGTTCACTTCAAACTCTTGCAGCGATTCTTCAGGCAGAGCCGGAGAACTCTGACCTGGCCCAAAGGACCAGGTTTTTCAGGGCAAAATAGACTGTTTTTACAGCCTATATTGGATGAAATATCCCGACAAACA
>JAUWLP010000032.1 GCA_030613575.1 Desulfobacteraceae bacterium | reverse complement strand
TTGAGCAGGGGCATTGGTAAGCAGGCATGCCGCTTTCTGAGTTTTTGGGAAGGCGATGACGTCCCGGATGGAAGGCTGTGCGCACAAAATCATTACCAGCCGGTCAAAACCGATGGCTATCCCGCCGTGGGGCGGGGCTCCGGACTCGAGCGCCGAAAGCAGAAATCCGAATTTTTCCTCATAGGTTGCCCGATCCATTCCCAGTGCTGCAAACACCCTCTCCTGCAACTTTCTTTCATGAATACGGATGCTCCCGCCGCCGATCTCCGAACCATTTAACACCAGGTCATACGCCTTTGATCTGACAGAAAGCGGGTCTTTTTCCAGCAGGTCATAATCCTCGTCCAGAGGCGCCGTAAATGGATGATGCAACGCCTGGTTCCGTTTTTCGTTTTCATCAAACTCCAGCAATGGAAACCGGGTAATCCATACAAAACTGAATGTGTCTTTATCTACCAATCCGAGTTTTTTCCCTAAAAAGTTTCGAAGGTGTCCCAGAGCCTCGTTGGTGATCTTGGGCTGATCGGCCACAAAAAATACAAGATCGCCGGGTTGCATATCAATACGCTTTGCAAGCGCCTGTTTTTCATCGTCGGTAAAGAATTTCGCGATCGGCGATTGCCAGGAATCTTCACGCACCTTGATCCATGCCAGACCTTTGGCTCTGTAGACGGAGACAAATTCGGACAAATCGTCTATCTCTTTGCGTGTAAAATTAATACACCCATTGGCATTAAGCGCTTTGACGATGCCCCCCTTTTTAACCACATCGGAAAAAACCTTGAAACCCGCGTCCTGCACAATGTCCGAAATATCCACCAGCTCCAGTTCAAACCGAATATCGGGTTTGTCCAGCCCAAAACGGCCAACAGCATCATCATAGGCAAGGTGCTTAAAGGGTGTTTTAAGGTTCACGTCCAGAACATCTTTGAAGAGATCGACCATCATGTTCTCTGTAATTTCCATCACGTCGTCTTCTCCCACGAAGGACATTTCCATGTCGATCTGGGTAAACTCCGGCTGGCGATCCGCCCTGAGGTCTTCGTCCCTGAAACACTTTGCAATCTGGTAGTACCGGTCAAACCCGGAAATCATCAGCAACTGTTTGAATATCTGGGGGGACTGGGGCAAGGCGTAAAAAAGACCCGGGTTCACCCGGCTTGGCACCAGATAGTCCCTTGCACCTTCCGGTGTGCTGCGGGTCAGGACCGGCGTTTCAATATCGATAAACCCAAGATTGTTCAGATATTGTCTTACGGAAGCGGCAGCCGCGTGCCTTTTGATAATGTTTTTTTGCAAAAGGGGCCGCCGCAGATCGATGTGACGGAATTTCAGCCGAATATTTTCCGAAACATCCAGATTGTCCTCAACCATAAACGGCGGGGTTTCGGCTGCATTTAATATTTCAAGTTCCGTGGCAAACACTTCTATCTCACCGGTTTTCAATTTGGGATTGGTCATGCCTTGCAGTCTTTTTTCGACTTTTCCCCGAACACCAATCACATATTCACTTCGAATGGCATGGGCTTTTTCATGTACTTTACGGCTGACTTCGGGGTTGAAAACAACCTGTGTGATTCCTTCCCTGTCGCGCAGGTCCACGAAAATCACTCCTCCGTGATCCCTTCGGCGCTGTATCCATCCCATGAGCACCGCTTCCGAACCCACATCATCTGCTCCAAGTTCACAGCATGTATGGGTTTTTCTCATATCTCCAAGTATATCTGACAATGTGAATTAACTCCTTTCGTAATAGTTCAGCCACTAAGACACAAAGGCACGAAGAAGGGGTATGTATAATTAAAAATGGCATTAAAAGAATTATATTATAATATTTGGTGTCTTGGTGCCTTTGTGGCGAGAAGAAAATCGTCCTCGCCAAAAACGAGTTCCACACTTAATTTCTTATCTCGTTAATTTTGCTTTTATATTCTCCACAACACTTTCGATGGGAATCGACACCTGTTCTTTAGTGGTCATATTACGCAAGATAACCGATCCTTGCTTAATCTCATTATCGCCTACAATCAGAACATGTTTTGCACCCAGCCTGTCTGCCCGTTTCATCTGGCTTTTTAAACTTTTATCGCCAAAATCCATCTCGGTTTTAACCCCCTCAAGACATAACGCGGATTTCCATTCAAAGGCAAGTGACAGACTCTTTTCACCAAGTGCGGCTAAAAAAATATCAGGCGTTTTGATAAAATCATTACTATTAAGTCCTGTAATTTCCGCCAACCGGTCAAAACCGATGGCAAAACCGGTTGCCGGGGTATCGGGTCCCCCAAGGGCCTTAACCAGTCCATCGTATCTGCCACCGCCTGCCACAGCGCTCTGGGCGCCCAATGAGCCGGTCTGAATTTCAAAAGTGGTTCGGGTATAATAGTCAAGACCCCGGACCAGCCTTTTATCGATGGTAAATGGCACGTTCATTGCGTCAAGTGCTGTCTTGACGGTTTCAAAGTGTTGGCTGCATGCCGGACATAAATAATCTAAAATAGAAGGTGCATGAGCCATGGCCTCTCTGCAGGCAGGCACCTTGCAGTCGAGCACCCGTAATGGATTCCGGTCTTTTCGCCGGATACAGTCTGAACAAAGATTTTCGGTGCAAGATGTCAGAAAATCGGAAAGCACAGATTTGAATTTTGGGCGGCATTCCGGACAGCCCAGCGAATTGATATGTGCTTCAACATCGGAAACAGACAGTCTTGAAAATAAGGTTACCAGCAGAAAGATCAGCTCAACATCAACCAGCGGAGAATCCACCCCAAAGATTTCGGCATTGATCTGGTAAAACTGCCGGTATCTCCCCTTTTGGGGCCTTTCCCGCCGAAACATGGGGCCGATGGTATAATATTTTTGGACAGGATCCTTTGAATAGAGTTTATGCTGGATGTAGGAACGACAAACAGATGCCGTTGCCTCTGGCCGCAGGGTGATAAGACTCCCTTTTCTATCCGGAAAGGTGTACATTTCCTTTTCAACAATATCGGTATCTTCACCAATGCTCCTGGCAAACAGTTCCGTACGTTCCATAATCGGAATTCGTATTTCCTTAAAACCGAAATCTTCAAAAAGAAACCTGGCGGTTTTTTCGATATACTGCCAGAGTTCTACTTCCCCGGGAAGTATATCTTTAAATCCTCTGATTAACTGTATCATCCTTTATTTTTTTTCCCAGCGCAAAAGTTCGGTCACCTTGCTCAGGGTGCTTCCTTCTTTGATTTCTTCCCGGATGCGGTTTTCCTTCTCAAGCACGTCCATGCTCCGGTTGGCATACTCCACTGCAATGGCACGCGGCAGCACCACAACCCCGTCGTTGTCACCCAACAACCAGTCTCCGGGTTCTATGCGCATATTGCCCACCGTAACCGGCACGCCGATCTCTCCGAATCCTTTGGGCTCTCCTGCATTGGGCATGACAAGTCTGCTGAAAGCCGGAAATTGCATATCGATAATTTCCGGACTGTCCCTCAGGGCGCCGTCAATGACCACCCCGGCCAGGCCTTTTTGCACGGCCGAATGGGTTGCCAGTTCTCCCCAGAGGGCAGGCCCCGCTCCACCGGCGTCGATGACGATAACATCACCGGGTTCAGCCACATCAATGGCCTGGACCGGTTTGGCCCAATCTCCCGGATACGTTCTCACGGTAACGGCACGGCCTACCATTCGGATGCCGGGAAAAAGCGGTCGAATTCCTTGCAAAACTCCACCCCGGTGCAGGGCATCGGAAAGATTAGGCGACGATACCAGCTCCAGAATTTCCTTTATTTGAGCTTCTCCCTTTCTCTTAAAAAGGGTGGTACTGATGCTCTTACCAGTATCGATTCCCCGGCGGATATCCCGGGTTGCCTGTTCAGGGTCCATGGCCTTGGTGATGGCGCCACCCACAATGACTATAGAGGCACCGGCCTCCACAGCCTTGGCAGCGGTTTCGGAATTGATACCCCCGGCCACTCCCACCGGAATTGTCAATGCCTGGCTGACCTGTCGTAAAATATCGAAAGGATCTTTTCCTTCCATTTGTTCGTCAATGGCGCAATGGACCGTTACAATGTCTGCTCCTAACTCCTCAACGAATTTGGCTCTCGAAACGACGTCTTGAACCGCTATCATATCAACTACGATTTTGGCGCCATAGTTCTTGCCTGCCTGGATGCACTCCCGGATGGTTGCATCGCTGGATGCGCCAAGCACATCCACTATATTAGCACCCGCTTTGGCTGCGGTTTCAACCTCAGTTCGGCCGGTATCCATAATTTTCATATCCGCCACAATGGTTCTGTCAGGGAAAAGCTTGCGCAGTTCCCGGACGGCGTGGAGACCCTCGCTCTTGATGAGCGGCGTGCCTGCCTCAAGCCAGTCAACTCCGCCGGCAATGCCGGCCCGGGCGTTTTTCAGAGCCCGTTTCAAATCCACAAAATCTAATGCCAACTGCAGAACTGGTTTCATGTTTCCTCCTTTATTCAATGACGGTATGTCGTGATGAAACGCTGCCGACATCTTTTTTTCTTTTCTGGTAAATTTCCAGCACGATCGCCTCTAAGAAAAGAAAGGCAGATTGTTCAAACAGGGAGCCGGCCATCTGCAATGAATGGGGCTCACCCTCACGGCAAAGCTTGGTGGTTCCTGGAATATGGATGTTTATGTCAACAAGTGAGGCGATTCTAGATTCCATATTTCCCAGAATCCCATAAGTTTTAGCATGGTATTTTTTAGCACTCTTTACCGATTCTAAAGTCGAAGGAGTTTCTCCTGATCCACTCAGGACGATGAGCAGATCATCACGGGTAATGGCCGGAGTGATGGTTTCACCACAAAAATACACATTAAAGCCCAGGTGCATCAGGCGCATGCAAAAACAGCGAAGGATAAAACCGGCTCTTCCTTGAGCGGAGCAAAAAATGGATCCGGCATTCAAAATCCCCTGGATAAAATCTTGTGCGACTCTATCACTCAGGCTTTGCACCAAGGACCGGTTCTCCTCCAGGATAGCCTCGATCATTTCCTGGATGGCGAACTTTTTACCATTTTTATAAATTGTTGACATCGGATGATATTTCAGGCCAACCCCTTGATATTAATAAAATATAAATTAAATATGTTGAAAAAACTTGCTGTTAAGATGCCAAAGTATGGCGAAATGGTTTAAGTGTGTCAAGAAAATATTAAACACTTCTGTATATCCAAAGCTACTCGCCACTTTGGCTTGACAAGAGCTGTTCAGCCATTGTAGTCACTTTGAGCAGCATTGTGGAGTATTGTCAGGAAAATCTCCGGCCAAACAACAAACGTGAACCCTTAGAGGAGAACGGCATGAAACCATCATTTGCCATCGTCGGATGCGGAAAGGTTGGCACAGCCCTTGGAGTATTTTTAACCAGCGTCGGATACAGGCCTGCCGGATTTGCCAGTAAAAGCCTTTCATCAGCCAAGCGAGCTGCAGATATTATCCAATCCGATCATTTCAGTGATGTTCCATGGGAAATAACCCGAAATGCGGATCTTGTTTTTATAACAACACCGGACGGCGCCATAACAGATACTTGCAATAACATTTCACGAAACAGGGGGTTTGCCAATAATACTGTGGTGCTGCACTGCAGCGGCGCACTTCCGTCAACTATTTTATCAACCGCGAAAAAATGCGGTGCATTTATTGGATCTATGCATCCACTCCAAAGTTTTGCTTCGGTTGATTACGTCACCAACCCTTTTAAAAATATAATTGTTTCTATAGAGGGTGAAAACCATGCGGTTAAGATGGCAAAGGAAATTGCAACAGATCTTGGCGGGACCAGTGTCACGATTCTGACAGAAGCGAAAACTCTGTACCACGCCTCGGCCGTGGTGGCATCAAACTACCTGGTTACTTTGCTGGACCTTGCATTCAAGCTCATTGGTGAAGCTGGAATAGCAGGCCAGGATGCATTTAACGTACTAAAACCTCTGATTGAAGGTACCTTGTCCAATATAGGAAAAGTTGGAATCCCCGAAGCGCTTACCGGCCCCATTGTCAGGGGAGATTTAGAAACCGTGGAAAAGCATATTGAAGAAATCGGATTAATAACACCCGAACTTCTTGCCCTGTATAAAACTTTCGGTTTTCATACCATCGATATCGCAAAAGCCAAGGGCACGATTTCAGAATCATCCTATAAAAAGCTGAAAAGGATCTTTGGTCCCCCACCTGCTGCGGATCCGGCTTAGCGGCTTAATGCTTGTTTCTTCGTTTTTGGGCTGGCAGGGCTTGACTTGGAATGTCTGGTTGATTATATCTTTTTGACATAATCACATAATAATTAACAACTTTATGGAGGAAACATCGATGGATTTTAAGTATCATCTTGAAAGCGCCTGGAAAATGACACTGCAGTATATTGCACCACTAATATTCATGACTCTTGCCATGATTGCCATAAGCATCATTACGTTAGGTATCCTGGCGCCGGTAGCAATGGCAGGCTATATGCACTCAATTCTTCTTCTGATAAGAGAGGGACGGGAGCCCAAGGTTCAGGATATTTTTTCACACATGCGGCTTTTTTTGCCCCTTTTATGCTTCGGTATTGTTGTTTTCATTATAACCATGATCGGAATGATGCTTCTTTTCCTACCCGGAGTACTGTTTTTGCTTGCGGTCTCATTCTGTTGCATCTACATGCTACCGCTAATGACAGACAGAAATCTGGGCCTCATTGATGCTGTCAAGGAAAGTTATTCAATGGTTACAAAAGAGAATCTTGTGGACCACATAGTGGTTGTTATCCTGTTTATAGGAATATCTGCGATTGGAAGCTCCGTCTTTATAGGTTCTCTGTTTACCCAGCCTCTGGCAACCATTTTTCTGCTGTCAGTCTATGAAACGCTCGGAAAGGCAGCGCCTGCGACAGCTCCTGAGGCACCGCCTGAGACAGCTTCTGAGGCACCGCCTGCGACAACTCCTGAGGCACCGCCTGGACCGCCTCCAACTCAACCGCCCTTGACCGGAGAATAGGTAGTGCCTGAACGAAAACTGTATTTTCCGCCAATATCTGTGCCTGCCCCGTGAAATACGACAGTCCATTTCACTGGGACCTGAATTGTGGTGAGGTCTGAACTTACAGGAGGTAAAGCAAAATGGTTGCAATTTATAAATTTCTTACTGATCACCAGATCAAATACGAGCGTCATGATCATCCTCCGGTTTTTACGGTTGAGGACGTCAATCGCCTTGTTCCTCCCCTTCCGGCAGCAAAGACCAAAAATCTTTTCCTTCGCGATAAAAAAGGCCAAAGACATTTTCTGGTTGTTGTCAGAGGTAAAAAACGAGTCGACTTGAAGGCTCTGCCGGGTCTTTTTGGGAGCAGCAGATTACGTTTTGGTTCTCCGGATCGTTTGAAGAAATATCTCGGTGTGGACCCTGGGTCCGTCTCACTCTTTTCGGTTGTTAATGATATAGACCACGACGTAGAGGTAATCATAGACGGCGACTTATGGAAGTCAGAAGCCTTTCAATTCCATCCCCTTGTAAACACCAGCACTTTGGTTATATCTCGGGACAATCTTCAGCGTTTTTTAGATAAGACCGGGCATGAGATTCAAATACTTAATGTTCCCGGCATGTAAAATCTGCTCGAATATCTCATTCAGGCTCGTAAAATAGAAAGGATCAAGAGGATCTGATAAGGATGAACTTGAGCAAAAACAAAATTTCCGAAAATATTAAAAACATTCACTTGCTCGCCATCTGCGGGACCGGAATGGGAGCACTTGGCAGTATATTAAAGGATTTGGGCTATAAAGTAACGGGCTCGGATCAGAAAGTTTATCCTCCCATGAGCGATTTTCTTGCGAGCAAAGGCATTGAGATTGCCGAAGGTTTTAACCAAAACAATGTTTCATACGGTCCGGATTTGGTTATTGTCGGAAATGCCGTATCAAAAGACAATCCCGAGGTTGTTAGAATGAATCAAATGGGGCTTGAATTCTGTTCAATGCCCCAGGCTTTCAACAGATTTGTTGCAGCCGGCAAAAAGCAGCTTGTTATTGCCGGCACCCACGGCAAAACCACCACATCTTCAATTTTAGCCTGGATTCTTTATGAAGCCGGTCTCGATCCGTCTTTCATGATCGGCGGGATTTTAAAAAATTTTGGGAGCAATTATCGTCTTGGAAAAGGTGAATACGTTGTTATCGAAGGAGATGAATATGATACGGCTTTTTTTGATAAATGCCCCAAGTTTTTACATTACGATCCTTTCATGGCGATACTGACCGGCGTTGAATTTGATCACGCTGATATATTTAAGGATATCGAGCATGTTAGGCAGGCCTTTGATGCTTTTATAACCGGCATTTCAACCCAGAGCACCCTGCTTGCATATGACAATGATAAAAACGTTGCCGATTTAATCAACAAAAGACAGTGCCGTGTTATAAAATATGGCCAAAATGAAAACCTTTTATGGCGTCTTGGCGATATTATCATTGACCTGCCGTGGACCTTTTTTGAAGTTTTAAAGCGTAATGCATTATTTGGAAGATTTAAGACACGACTTGTCGGAGAACACAATCTGTTAAATTCTTTGTCCGCCATTGCCGTTGCTGATAATCTGATGATCCCGGCAAAGGCAATTGCAAAGGCTTTCGAAACATTTGAAGGTATTAAGCGACGCCAGGAAGTGAGCGGCCAAAAAGGCGGCGTCACGGTCATGGACGATTTTGCCCATCATCCCACTGCCGTTCGTGAGACCATCCGGGCGGTCAAGCCGTTTTACCCGGAAGGACGGATTGTTGCAGTATTTGAACCCAGAACCAATTCCAGCATGCGCAAAGTGTTCCAGAACATCTATCCGCTTTCATTTGACGATGCAGACCTCATATGCATCCGCAATCCTTCGCGCCTTGACAAGATTCCTCCTGCCGAAAGATTTTCATCCCAAAAACTGGTGGCTGACCTCACAAATCGCGGAAAAGATGCGCACTACTTCCCGGACACCGATTCGATAATCGACTTTTTAGTCACAGAAGCAAGACCCGGTGATCTAATCCTGATCATGTCCAATGGCGGATTTGATAATATCCACGAAAAGCTCCTTTCCGTCCTTTAACAAAACAAGTTGTTTCTGGAAAAGTATGAATTCAGGTTGACACTTTATCTTTATTTCGTTAACCAGTGCGGTTAATAAGGCTAACCAAAAGATGAGTAAACAATGAAGGGACAAATTCTTAAAATATTGAGAGCAGAAAATGACGTTGTTTCCGGAGAGACACTCAGTTCTCAATTGGGAGTTTCGAGGGTTTCTGTCTGGAAGCATATCAAAAGGCTCCAGGCAGTGGGATACAATGTCCGGGCAACACCTAAGGGATACCGCTTGATAAGCGCTCATGACTCCCTTTACCCATGGGAATTTGGGGATAGAGAAGCAAAAATCCATTATTTTGATGAAGTTACCTCCACAATGGATGTTGCCAGAAACCTTGCAAGGAACGATTGCCCTGATTTTTCTGTTGTCATAGCCGGCCACCAGAAAAAAGGGAGGGGCCGGTTAAAAAGAACCTGGCTTTCATCAGAAGGCGGACTCTATGTTACCATTATACTCCGGCCGCAAATACCGCCGGCTTTAAGCTCAAGGGTCAACTTTGCGGCATCTATGATTCTGACCTTAACCTTACACAGAATGTTCAACATTGATGCCATGGTAAAATGGCCAAACGATATCCTTGTGCATGGAAGAAAGGTTGCGGGATTACTCTCTGAAATGGAAGCCGAATCCGATATAATTACCTATATAAATATCGGAATAGGGATAAATGTTAATAATGATCCGACTCCTCGTGAACCCATGGCAACATCACTAAAGAAAATCCTCGGCAGGAATATTTCGAGGAAACAGCTTTTATCCGAGTTTCTGAATCACTTTGAAAACCGGCTTAACAATACGACTTTGGATAATGTGATCTCTGAGTGGAAAAGCTATACCATGACCATCGGCCGTCATGTAAAAATCGTAACAATCCATGATGAGTCCAAAGGGCTTGCCATGGATGTGGATGAGAACGGCGCGTTGATTTTGAAACTTGCAGACGGATCAATAAAAAAAATTATTTATGGCGATTGCTTTCATGATTGCTACTAAACAACTTCGCATGACAGTATATGCCTCGCTTCTGGCCGCCCTTACCGCAGCAGGGGCATACCTGGCAATACCGATAGGTCCTGTTCCGATTGTTCTTCAGAGTCTTTTTATATTTCTTTCAGGCCTATTGCTGGGCTCCAGGTGGGGTGTTGCAAGTGTCGGGGTTTATCTTCTGGCAGGTGCTCTGGGCCTTCCGGTATTTGCCGGCGGGGTTGGTGGAATAGGACGCTTTGCAGGACCTACGGGCGGATATCTTTTGGGGTTTCTTCCGGCGGTCTATGTGATCGGATTGATAACCGAAAAAACACGAAAACGTGTGGTTTTTGATGTGTTTGCTATGGTCTGCGGCAGTATTATTATATACTCCTGCGGTGTGTCATGGCTGAAAATATTGACCGGCATGACACTGGCTAAGACAATGGTTGTGGGAATGTATCCTTTTATTTTAGGCGATGTTCTCAAAATTGCCGCAGCCGTACCAATTGCAAAAGCATTACGCCCGGTAATTAACCCATAACACGCATATGAATATTATCGAGATAGAAAACCTCAGCCATTATTTTGCCGACGGAACGTGTGGCCTTGAAAATATAAACCTTACCATTGAGGAAGGGACGTTTGTTGTCATTGCCGGGCAGAACGGGTCCGGAAAAACGACCCTCTTAAAACATTTGAATGGACTTCTTTTGCCTACCACTGGTACTGTCCGCCTGGCCGGAGTCCCGGTATCGGAAAACCTGGTTAAAGCAAGGCAGATGGTGGGAATGGTATTCCAGGATCCCGATAGTCAGATTGTTGGTGAAACTGTTTGCGATGATGTAGCATTTGGTCCGGAAAACCTTTGTCTGGACAGAAGCGAGGTTAAAAGAAGGGTGTACAGGACCTTGAAGGTAGTGGGTCTGCTCGATTTTGAGGATCAAAAACCTCATTTACTGTCGGGCGGGGAAAAGCGAAGGCTCGCAATCGCGGGTATCCTGGCCATGGAACCTAAAGTACTGGTTTTTGACGAACCTTTTTCCAGTCTTGACTATCCCGGTGTAAAACAGGTTTTAAAACAGATTATTTCTCTCCACCGGTCCGGCCATACAATTCTTGCTGCAGCCCACGATCTGGAAAAGGTAATTGCCCATGCGGATCGTCTGGTCATAATGAAAGACGGAAAAGTGGTAAAAGACGAAACGCCATCTCAACTGCTTGGTGAACTTGAAGCCTTTGGTATCAGAGAACCGTGTGCTTCCCGCCTGGGGATGGAGGTTCAATCATGGCTGAATTAAGCGCTTTCAATTTCCGTCCCGGATCTTCTGTCCTTCATGGGCTGGATGTTCGATTTAAACTCATATTTCTTGTACTTATCAGCTTTACCAGCCTCAAAGCATATACTGTTGCACTTTCAGTTTTAACTCTGGTGTTGGTGGCCGCATTAATGCATTCCGGTCTATCTTTGAAATCTATTTTAAAAACTTTTCGGTATGTTTCTGTGCTGCTTGCTTTCATTTTTATTGCCCGTGCATTATCGACCCCAGGATCAGTGGTTGCTGAATTTAAGGCCATCTCAATTACCCGGGAAGGGATATATTATGGTGCCATGATTTGTTGGAGGCTTGTGATTGTTATTCTGACTGGCTTATCGTTTGTTTTAACAACACGGCCGTCAGAAATTAAGGCGGCTGTTGAGTGGACACTGAATCCTTTTCCGTTTATTCCGGCCAAAAGGATCGCCACTATGATGAGTTTGATGGTGCGGTTTTTACCTGTTATTATCGATCAGGCAAAAGAAACAGCAGATGCCCAACGGGCAAGGGGGATAGAAAACAGAAAGAACCCGGTGTATCGATTGGGAAAACTCGGGATTCCGCTCATGCGCCGAACCTTTGAAAGAGCAGATAAACTGGCCGTTGCCATGGAAGCCAGATGCTATTCTGAAAACAGGACAGATCCCGTGCTTTCTTCAGGCATAATGGACTGGATAGCTCTTTGTGGGGTTGTTTGTCTTTGTTTAGTTATTATTTCTGCATAACTAATCTCGAAAGCATGTTATTTTTTATTGACAAGCCTAATAAATATAGTTAATTTTACAGTTTTCCAAGGGCCGTTAACTCAGTTGGAAGAGTATCTGCCTTTTAAGCAGAGAGTCGCTGGTTCGAGCCCAGCACGGCCCACCAATTAGAAAATAGCTTTACACGTCCCCATCGTCTAGCCTGGTCCAGGACACCGGCCTTTCACGCCGGCAGCAGGGGTTCAAATCCCCTTGGGGACGCCATCAAGACTATCAAAGCCCAGCGAACCGCAGCTGGGCTTTTTTTGTTATTATACAAGGTCTTGGACATCCCGACTTTATGTCGGGACAGCAGGGGTTCAGAGTGCCTCGAAGATCCCGCATAGCGGGGTTGGGGACGCCCACAACAATTTCAAGGGGTTGGCCATCTACGGTTAGTCCCTTTGTTTTGTGTAAAAAAGAATTTTATACTTGTAATTTTGCACTAATATTCCATCAGTTTCTGGGCAAGGCGGTGAAGGTCTGGATTGGCGAGGGCGGAGACTTTTTTCTTTACGGCACGGGAATAATACTCCCTCTCGGTTTTATTGAGCGGCTCACCTTTTAATTTCTTTTTAAATAATTCCTTTTGTTTTGGAGAAAACAGCTGAGACAAAGCATACTCAAGAGATAAATCTTCATATTTTTCTTTCAGTTGTTTTGTTTTTTCAGCATCCTTTTCAAAATAATTATTAAATATTTCGAATAATCGATCAGGGAGAAAGCGTTTCTTGCCAACATAAAAAAGATCACCATGAGCTATATTATTTCTGAACTTTCGCAGGCGCACCGCGTCTTGATCTGATAATTGCTTTTTTAGCTGGTTCGACCAAACAAATGACAAATGATAGTATTGATACAGAGCCAGTGACAATAATAACAAATTTTGAAAATTTTCTTGATCCTCTCTCTTTCTTAAATTCTTCAGGACCTGGTCATTATCAAAAGAATACTCCTGGGCCGCATTAGCCAGCAATACAGGGAATGCTTCCCATAACCGTGTGTCTTTGCTTTTAACAACCTCAGCAAGTGTTTTATTCGCATTAAAATCCTCCTTTGGCTCCATAAGTGAAAAACCAAGACGATCTAAATTTTCAAATAATTTCTTATTCACCATGTAGTTTTTCCTTTCTAAGGAGGTCTAAAAAATGATCAAGGTGCCCACTAATACGGTCTTTTGAAATATCATAACTGGTTTAATATTCGACAAGGTTAATGCCGTTCCTCCGCAGGCAATGAGATGGATTTTACGTCTTAAAAATCCGTTCCATTGTCCTAAAACATCTAACAATGTCTGTTTATTGATTCTATAATCCATTTATTCTATAAATTAGTACAATTTATTGTATGAATATGATCAACCAATTGTATTTAAAAGTACAATAGTGAAAGTTCAATGTCAAGAAAAAAAAAACCGCGATTGCATAAACAACCACTGTAACTCCGCATATAATTTAGGGAATTGTTACAAAATGCATATTCTGGTGATCGCAAACAAACATTCCGGATGATGGTGAACAGTGATACGGGCGATGGCGAACGGTAGTGGGGATTTGGGGCCGGACCATGGTAACTAACTATAATAACAACAAAAGAAGCTTAAAATAGGCCCTAAAATCGTCGTAGATTCAAAAAACGGCTATTTTTTGAGATCTTTTCATAAATTATCAGATACTTAGCGTGGTCCGACCCCCATTCAATTTTTCACACTCAGGAACCCAATTTTTTTCCGACAATCTTTTTATGTTATTATGAAATAGCCGGCCAAGGCGAATAAAGCAACAATCAAATGACAGCGGCTAAAAACAGCAATCCCAGGCTTGCGATCATAAGACCGGCTATTACTTCAATCAAATTCTCGATGATAATCGCAAGGCTGCCATGCTTTCCAACCATGCCCAGCGAGACGGCTTTGCCTGACATAACCATCACTACAACGAATGTAATGGTTAGGCCCATGCCCATAGAAATGGTGATCCCCAGCATAATACCCAATCCGACCAGCTTCATGGACAGGGCAAACAGCATGACCATCACCACCCCCGAGCATGGGATTATACCGACCACCAATGCGGATAACAACGGACCGTAGAGACTGTGCTTATGGCTCCCATTAAAAGCCGGGTGACGACCGTTTGCATTTTTTATCCATCTGTAACTGCTTTTGATCAGAATACCCAAACCCAGACAGGCAATCAGGCTGAAGCTAATAATTTGGGTGATGCGGGTCACATCTTCCAATGTTCCTGTGACACTCTTCTGTAAAATAATGTGGATGATCAGCACGAACATGATTCCCGACAAACCGTGAAACAGAGCAATAGAGCCGCCGAAAAGCATGCCTCGTAATAATTTCGGACGCTGAGATAAGATGTACGATATGGCAAAGGCTTTGCCGTGTCCCGGGCCGGCCGCGTGAAGCATACCATAGGCAAAAGCAACCAACAACAGACAGACCAAAGGTTTCACGCTACGGGTTTCCTTGGCCTCACGCACCAGATCCGACATTTTCTGGTTGAGTCGGTGCTGCCACCGGGTGATTATGGACAGAAACATATTCTTGGCAGCAGGATGCGTCGTTGTATGATGAACTTTTGATTTCGGTTTGGCGGTAAACGGGTTCTGCGCAAAGACCGGGTGTCGCATAACCAGAATGCAAACAACCAAAAGGTAAAGCAACAAAAACGTGATTCTCATGACTTTAACCTGAATTTCAAAAATAGTGCCCAGGGATTGACCATACCAAAATAAATCGAGGTGGATTTGTCTTCTTTAATGGCGCTTTCGATCACAAACCGATCTCCATTCTTAACCCGTGCAGGCCGTTTTTGGGCGAAGAAGATGGCGGTATAATATGTAGGATCATATACGGCGATGACGATGTGTTTAAATAATTCGTGGGCTTTCACATGGCACGGCACAAAAAAGTGATAGGAAAGCTTGCCGTTTTTTAACACCGCGTTAAAATTCGAGATCCATTTGACCTTGAAGGACTGACCATCGATTTTCACGAAAATAAAATAATCGTATTCAGCGATATATGAGAACGCTTTTTCTTTCACCGATATAACTTCGGCCGGTTCCAGTATGCCGTTTTGGTTTTGATCGTAATCCATAGCGATCATGTTGCCGAACATCTCATCAAACCGCCACTCCACCCCAAATCCTGCCAGACCGTGATTGTCAAACACGATTTCCAATCGCTGGACAATAAATACATGCGGATGGGCGATCACGTCGGAGCCCATGCACAAGGCATTCAAAAAAAGAATCAGCCATAACACCTGTTTTCCCACACGAATCATGTGCCTTTGACCATCGGCAATTCCATTTTGGGAAAAATTTTTTGAATAAAGTTTCTCATGTTACCACTCATAAGATATCTTCAATGGGCACATGGCAAATGCCGCTGCGCTTATCCCCAGTCATGGGGACAGGCAAATCAGCCTATTCCAACGCGTTAGCGGAGATTTTCGAGAAATCCACCGGGCATAATATTTTGTTGATTTCCATTTTAAATGCTCCTCTTGATAAGCTTTGAATAAAATTTGAGTGTGTTTAATAACTTGTTACATGAACAACAACGTAACCATTGCCTCGGCTTTTTTGCTTCAAGTGGGTGGAATGTCTCAAAACGAAAATCCGAAATTTGGAAGATAGAACTAAGTTGAACGGTTCCCCGAAAGGCTAATTTTGTCCGTCGCTCAAGCTGAAAAAGGCAATGTAAACCTAAGTCTTATTAACACAGAATTATCACAGGTTAAAGACCTTTCCGAGAACGTCTCTTGCACTTGGGGTGCACTTGGGGTCGGGCCACGGTAACCAACTATAATAACAGCAAAAAGAGTTTAAAATAGGGTGACGTATGTTTTACCTTACGTTCTGGGAAAGAAAAGATGGGTTAGCTGGACTTTTTGTTTCAAGATATTATATTCTGGGGAAGAATTATCTTCATATTTTTTCCAAACAAAATTTGCAATGAAATGAACAAGCTGTAAATTTAATACCTTATGACTTTCCTGTGGTTTGTTTTCGATGATTGTTTTTGAGTTGAACTCGAACATAAGCTTTGTTTGTAAATAATCTACAAGACTGTTCCCGCTTTGAACCTTGATAGATCTTTCGTCTGGAATGAACGTTATGTTAGGTTTGTCCTTTATTTTATCAAGCAGCACCAAGCTTGTCATATAATTATAAAGCTTATTAGCATCTCTCCTAATATGGTCCTCAACTCTTTTCTTATAGACAGTAATGGCAAACACTTCGATACTTGGATGATTAGCCAAAAGGCTAACGATCTTATTTGCAAGAAACAATCTGTCTCCCGGAATTAGATCGGGTCCTTTTAACTCCCTCGAGGTTGGTTGTTTTTTCCGTTGATACAGCTTTTTAACTATTCTCTTGGGTACGTGGGATAATTCTTTAGGGACAAGCAGGATGGCAATTGTCAAATGACGGCTTGAACCACCGTATCTATAGGGTTTATCAAAAGTGAACCCAAGATCTCCGCTTTCATCAAGATATAAATTCATTTTATAACTCTATAAAATAAAAAAAGCGGTCCCTGAGGCCGGCATATTTACAATATGCTTATGATACCTATTCAGGCGTCACGGTTTTCCCAGGATTTACCCGCTTCAATAATATATTCGGCATTTTCCTCACAAATGTCAAGAAAATAATTAACTCCCCCAGAATTAACTTAAATTATTTTTGAAAACTGGCTTTTTGGATGCGCTACAATCCTTGACCCCCCCACTTTCTCCCTGATGTCAGCCCATGAGTCTATCCAGGGTCGCCGGTTTTTGCTTCGTCAAGCTATCCTGGTGATCAACGACAATTATTCTTTCCCCTCAACGACAATTAAAATTCCCGTTTTTACTACCTCCTAACAAATTAAAATCATTAAAAAACACTTGCAAAACTCATTTTATCATATATTTTACAATTATCCTATAGGATAGGGCAACGCTGGATATTGCAATACCAAGGATTATAATATGACACCTGATGATTTAAAAAATTTTTGGGGCAATCACATCAAAATCCAGGTTGATGAAAAAGACCTTGATTTCGTAAAAGCAAAGGATATTGCAAAAGAGAAGGCAATGGAATTGTCTGAAGATCCGATGCTGCTCTCATGGTATAGTGGTAAAACTGGAGAATATTTCCCGAAACTTGAGTGCGGTACTTGGGACAAGCCGGTATGGATTATATTTGCAGAATCAAGAGGTGCTGATATTGCAATAAATATTAATGATGGTGAATACATATTTCTTTATCTTTCTCTGATATAAAAAGATTAAGGAGAACTCGTTAGTTTTAAAGAGCTTTTGATAGTAAATTTAATCCGAGTTGATGCTATTTAGTGCCCGAACGAAAACTAGGATTTTTCGTTAAGATCAAGGAAGACGAAAATTTCAACCACAGTAATACAGGTAGTATTTCGAGGATTAAAATTTGAGTCTGACGCAGATATTGGCGGAAAAGACAGTTTTCGTTCAGGTACTATTTAACAGTCGCCCATTAAGCCAGATGAAGCCTAGAAAACACAATTCCGCTTAAGCGGAAAAAAGGGCCGAGGAATCAACAATGGATGCTTTTTCCCTTGCTTTACTGTTTTTTGGCCCAATGATTGAGCCTTCCTTCGAAGAAGGATGATTCTTTTTGCCTTTCTTCTGGAAAGGCAAAAATATCTTGTTTATCCTGTAATCCTGTCTAAACATTAATGCTCTTATTAGTAACTATGCCGGATAATAGCTACTGGACAGTTGGTGATTATGTTGGAAAAGTATGGAGCATAGGGAAGAAACTTAAAAAATAGATATATCATTTAGCCATACAACAAGTTTAAGAAAATATAGAAAAATGACTTTAAAAAAAATCATTTCAGGTGGTCAAACCGGAGCAGATCAAGCCGCTCTTGATGTTGCCATACAACTGGGAATCTCTCATGGTGGGCGGATACCAAAAGACCGATTAACAGAAGTTGGACCCCTACCAGACAAATACAAGCTCAAGGAAATGCCCACATCCAGTTACCCTAAACGAACTAAGGAAAACGTAATTGATTCAGACGGTACATTGATTATTTCTCATGGAAAACTTACTGAAGGATCAGCACTAACCCTTAAATTTGCCAACCAACATAAGAAAGAGTGTCTCCATGTTGACTTGAACACAAACAGAGGTTATAGCGCTGCTCAATTAATTAAGTCATGGATTGTTATAAATGATATAAAAGTGCTGAATGTAGCCGGCCCCCGTGCAAGTGAAGATCCAGACATATATGAAGATACTGTAAGGTTATTAAAAGCTGTTTATAATCTTTTCTTTATTGACTCTAAAAAGTCTGATTCTGACAATTTAAAACCTCTTTATCCTCGGACAGTTGAAGATGCGATTGACAGGCTTTTTTCTGAATTGCCCTTTAAGGATAAAACCCATATTGCAAAACTGGAAGAATATGAGCTTGAGATGTTACATCCGACACTTGGCAAATATATCAAGGAATATTATGGCTTACGGTTCAAGAAGAGTGAATTGATGAAAGACTGCCGTTTTATGGCTAAAGACAAGGATTTGCATGAGAATGACGCTGCTGCGCTCATTGTAAAAGAGTTGTGGAAGAAGTTGCGAAAAACTCATGCCTTGAGGGTCGTAAAATGAATTGTGGCAG
>JAUWLP010000138.1 GCA_030613575.1 Desulfobacteraceae bacterium | reverse complement strand
AAATATGGATTTATAAGCATGGATAAAGCAGCATGTTTTTTGGGTATGAGTAAAATAGCTTTCGACTTATTGGTTGTAGAACATAGTGACATTTTCAGAAGAATTGGAACTTACAATAAAGAATGGTATCTGCCATATCTATATTTAAAAAAACTCAAAGAAAAAAAAGGATTTGAATTAATAAAAGGAAAGTATGAAGTATTGGCGAAAAATTATGAGGAATCGCATCGTCCAGTTGAGATACAAGACAAAGCATTCACATCTCAAACAAAAAAGTCTCTCAACAAATGAAAAAGGTTGAACAAACACCTACAGTGGAAAAAGCTTTTTCCAGCTTATCCCCTTAAAATCAGCAGCCATTTTGACCATAACTCAATGGCATAAAAAAATTAAATCAATGCATAGCTCATCAAAAAATCAGGGTGAAGTCTATAATTGGGTTCATTTTGACAATTTATCCTTTTGAGATATGATAGAATTTAGGGGCTTCGCCCTAATTGGAATAATGGCCCCGTTTCCCTACCAAACTGGCAGTTGTTGTTTGTTATAGGAATTATTGTCGGGTCTTTTATTTCTGCACGTTTTTCAAAGACATTTGAAATTGTTAAAGTACCACCGATGTGGGAAGAAAGATTTGGAAACAGCCCTTTAAAAAGAGGTGTTGCAGCATTTCTCGGCGGTGCCATTGCGCTTATCGGCGTTCGGCTGGCTGGGGGTTGTCCAAGCGGACACGGTTTCAGCATTATTTATATATTTAAATTTTAACAATAATTTAGATATATTTTCAATTGGTTATTATCTTCGTATCCAGAATACATGTTAAAAAACAATGGCGGTGAGTTTAATGACATCACCGCCCTGTTTTTTCTAATACACAACCGGTTATGCAACTTCCTGATAATCAGCATCGACCACATCATCATCCAATCCTGAAAAAGCTTGATCACATGAGCTCTCAGCACTGCAACCGCTCTGATGTGCACCACATGGAGATGACTGCTGGTACATTGATGCTGCAAGCTTATGTGAAGCCTGAGTTAACACCTCGGTCAGACGTTTGATCTGAGCGGCATCTTCTCCCTCCATTGCCCGTTTAAGATCGTTTAACGCTCCTTCGACCTCGGCTATAGTCGCACGGTCTACTTTATCGCCAAGTTCCTTCATCGATTTTTCGGTTGTATAAACCAGTGCGTCGGCCGTATTGCGAGCATCCACAAGATCCTTTTTCTTTCTATCCTCTTCAACATGAAGTTCAGCATCTTTGACCAGTCGGTCGATTTCGTCCTGGGACAGGCCCGAAGAAGCCGTGATCCGGATGGACTGCTGTTTGCCGGTGGCCTGATCTTTGGCCGAGACTTCCACGATACCATTGGCATCGATGTCAAAGGTTACTTCAATCTGGGGCATACCTCTGGGAGCAGGGGGAATGCCTACCAATTCAAAGCGCCCCAGCGTCTTGTTTCCGGAAGTCATCTCACGTTCTCCCTGAAGAACATGAATCGAAACAGCCGGCTGGTTATCTTCCGCGGTCGAAAAAATCTGGCTCTTTTTTGCCGGGATGGTTGTATTTTTTTCGATCAGCTTGGTCATCACACCTCCCAGGGTTTCGATACCCAGGGAAAGCGGGGTAACGTCAAGAAGCAGAACATCACTGACATCCCCTTTCAAGACGGCGCCCTGAATTGATGCGCCAAGTGCTACAACCTCATCCGGGTTCACCCCCTTATTAGGTTCTTTGCCGAAAATCTTCTTGACTCTTTCCTGTACCGCCGGCATGCGTGTCATACCGCCCACCAGGATGACTTCGTTGACATCACCGGTCGACAGACCGGCGTCTTTCAAGGCCACATTGCAGGGCCCCTCAAGCTTATCCAACAGATCGCTGACCAGAGATTCTAACTTGGCCCGGGTTATCTTTATGTTTAGATGTTTGGGACCGTTGGCATCGGCTGTGATAAACGGCAGATTTATATCTGTCTCCATTGAAGCAGACAACTCTATCTTGGCCTTTTCAGCAGCTTCTTTCAGTCGCTGCAGGGCCATATTGTCATTTCTCAGATTAATTCCCTGATCCTTTTTAAATTCATCGGCCAGGTAATCTATCAGAAGAAGGTCGAAGTCCTCACCGCCTAAATGGGTATCTCCGTTTGTCGCCTTGACTTCAAAAACACCGTCGCCTATATCAAGAATAGAAACGTCAAATGTGCCACCGCCCAGATCAAATACGGCAATTTTTTCTTCTGATTTCTTTTCCATACCATAAGCAAGAGATGCTGCTGTTGGTTCATTTATAATCCTTAATACATTAAGACCGGCTATTTTTCCTGCATCCTTGGTGGCCTGTCTCTGGCTGTCGCTAAAATAGGCAGGTACGGTAATTACTGTATCGGTTACCTTTTCACCAAGATACTCTTCGGCTGACTTCTTGATATCAGCAAGGATATAAGATGAAATTTCCGCTGGGCTGTAATTCTTGCCCCGAAGATTAATACGAACATCGCCATTACCTGCTTTTTCGATTCTGTAAGGAAGAATCTTTACGTCCTTTTGCACTTCGGGTGAATCATACTTGCGGCCGATTAGCCGTTTTACACCAAATACCGTATTTTCAGGATTGGTAATGGCCTGCCTTTTAGCTATCTGTCCTACCAATCTTTCTCCCCTGTCAGAGACAGCTACGATCGAAGGGGTTGTACGGCCGCCTTCGCGGTTGGTAATTACTTTGGCCTCGCCACCTTCCATGATCGAAAAGCATGAATTGGTGGTTCCGAGATCTATTCCAATTATTTTACTCATTTTTTATTCCTCCTTATTTATTTTACTTATTATCAAATATAATAAGAATTAAAATGGAGGTGTCAATAATATCTATATATATCTTGTTACATTATTAAAATAATTTTTTATAATATGGTAATGCAAATCTAACAAGACAATTAAACGTCTCGGAAATTCTACAACTTCTTGAAAATACAGGTTTATTAATGGCAACCTGTTTATGTCACCAGAATGGAAGAATGGAATGCCGGAATGCTGGAATATTGGGGATAAAGGCGGAAACAAACCATTTTAATTGTAAAAAACTCCTTCAAACCCATCATTCCATTACTCCATAATTCCATTATTCCAATTGGGGCGAAGCCCCTAAGTTCCGCTTTGAAAGCTATATAAAATATTGGAATCAAGTGCTATTTCAAGAAGTCTTGTTCTGTCATAAATCTGGAATGGCATCTTGCCCTCCGGGGCGTAGGCCCATAAGCGCTAAGTTATTTTTGCGCCGGATGGACTGAGGAAGGTTTACTGAAAAAAATGAACATCCAACATCTGACTTTTTACGAGACCGTCATTCAATGGATTGAAACTTTTTCATAAATTTACGATCAATATAATCTTTGATTATAAATGCGAGGCGACCCCCAAACAGGAGCCACCTTTTACGCAAAACCCCTGTGCCATCTCCCAGATTGAAGATTAGCAGGTAATCTCCGCCCGGATTAAAGGGCATAAGGTCTGTTCCTTCCACTGCCGCCATAAGATTATGATAAAGTACAGGGTTTTCTCGTACAGCATAAACACCAACTTTATCCAGAGGCTGGTCTTTAAAATAAACACAGTCACCTCCACCAAAAATTTCCGGATACTCTGTACTCTGCAGATATTTATTTACGAGCAGCCCTCCATCCTGGCCTGTGGGCAGACCGGATTCCTCAAATATCGGAGACGGCTTAACACCAATGGCCATGAAGATGATGTCCGTATTATAACTTTTTCCTGATTCCAGGGTAATATGACGGGTTTTGATTTCTTTAACATAACCTTGTTCCAGAATTTCAACACCACGTTTTTTTAGTGATCCGATAACCTTTCTCCTGATATTATCCGGAAAGCGTGACATAAATTTTTTGCCTGCAAAGATTCTGATTTCGGGCATATTTTCGCCAAAATCTCGGGTCAGCCCCCAGGTATTTCCTGCTATTTCAGCAGAAGAAGGTCCGCCACCGATTATGCTGATAACTATTTTCTTCTGTGAAACAAGGTCCAGAATCCGCGCCCGGGCATCTATGAGCTTTTCAATGGGCTTTACAAAATAAATATCTTTGACGTCATCTTTAACATTTGTTGCCGGTACATAACTGCCGGCATTAAATGAAAGAACATCGTAGGAGACAGTTTCACCGGATTCCAGGAATACGGTTTTCTCATCTGGATCCACGCGCACAGCCTTTCCCAGCACAAAAGTGCCACCCTTTTTTTCCACCACATGCTTTGTAGCGAAACGGATGTCGTCAGGTGTATATATTTTACTGAGCATTCCCGGTCCCATGCCAGAGTAATAATGGTATGCCGAAGGACCAATAACCGTAACATTGTGGCTTTTTTCAATAAATTTATGCAGATTCGCAAGTGTAACCATATGGGCATGGCCACCCCCTACAAGTACGAGATGTTTTCCCATAGTCATATCCTTTTTTGTCAAATACCTTCCATTAACTTACCAAGCTGGGTCAAGTGCGTCTGTTCTTCATCCGCAATCTGAATCAGCATTTTTTTACTTTCCGGATTGTTGCTTCTGTCCGCGGCCCGGAGGTACAAATCAAGGGCCTGAGCCTCTATGGACATTGCCAGCCCTATAATATCCTCCACAGATTCTAAGTCTGGCTGGAAAAGATCCATATACTCCTGTGTAGTAAGGCCCCCTTCCACAGCTTTAATAACAATGTTTTTCTCAAATTCTTCACGACTTGACGATTTTCCCGATATCTTAACGTATTCGTTAAAAATACGGTCCTGGTGCTTAACCTCTATTTCTGAAAGCTTTTTAAAAAGATTTTTAACGTCATCATTTTTTACTTTAGGTATCATAGATAGATAAAAGTCGAGCAGACCTTGCTCAAGGGAATAAGCAACTACAAGAGTTATCTCCGGGGATTCATCCCCTGTGAAAAGCTCTAATCCCAGTTCTTCTTTGCCAAAGGCAGCCTCACTTTCCCATGCCTTGAATCCGCCGGTAACATTATATACATTGTCGAAACCCTTTCCTGCCAGCATCTGTGCAGCAACCCGGCTGCGTCCTCCCATTGCTCAATAGACCATAGTCGGTTTTTTGGGATCGATTTCATTCAGTCTTTTGTTCAGATCCGGCAGAGGAATAAGCTTGGCCCCCGGAATATGGCCTGCTTCATACTCCTTGGGCTGACGCACATCTAAAATTGTACACTCTTCAGAAGATTTATCTGCCATGTATTTTCTGGCCTGGTCTGTGTCAAAGGATTTTACAGGGGTTAAAAATTGTTTCCAGCGCATTGTTCCCTCCTTTTACCTTTAAACTTCAGTTGTGGCAAGCAAGGTGCAAGTATATTTTGTTTATAATAGCAGCAATTTCTGTGCCAGCCCATTCTTAATATAATATTGACACACTGAACAAAAATATGTTGGCATAAAGTTTGCTGCATTTTTAGATTGTCTAAATTATAAAAATTATCTATTCGGAGGTTTAATGGGATATGTCTTTACCGCTCAATTAGGGTTTGACTTTTAAACTGACAACCCTGGATAAACAAAAAGAGTATTCGGAAAAGAGATTGTAGATTTTCCAAGACGTTTAATTATTTAAAACATTTAGATGTGTGCTTGTGCAATTTATTAGCATTTATGCCATCGCCGTTGCACTGGCTATGGATGCCTTTGCCGTTGCAATTGTCACTGGTTTGAGCTTGAAAGATGTCAGTCTTCGCCAGACGTTTCGCTTGTCCTGGCATTTCGGACTGTTCCAAGCACTGATGCCGATTATAGGCTGGAGTGCCGGCATATCAATTCGTATCTATATTGAGAAATATGATCATTGGATCGCATTCGGTTTGCTGGCATTTGTTGGCATAAATATGATTAGAGAGGCTTTTAGGCATGATGAGGATGAAGAGCAAAAAAAGGACCCTACAAAAGGGATGATGTTAGTGATGCTTTCTGTTGCAACCAGCATCGATGCGCTGGCTGTTGGTTTCAGCTTATCGATGATAAATATATCCATCTGGATACCAGCCCTTATCATTGGCATAGTCGCTGGGATGTTTACAATAATTGGCTTGCAAATTGGCAAGAAAATCGGTTCCGCCGTGCGGTTGAGTTTTTATGCCGGAACAATTGGAGGAATTATCCTTTTTGCTATTGGCTTGAACATTTTACATGAACATGGGGCGTTGTTTTGAACTAAGCTCGCTGAGTTTATCCTTTAGGGTTTCAATTATGTCACAAATTACACTGGGAATTATCGCCAGTACGCTTGCCGGCTTAGCCACGGGCCTTGGTGCATTGCCTGCTTTGTTTTTTCAGAAAGTATCCGATAAGGTCCTGAACACCATGCTGGGTGGTGCTGCAGGAATTATGCTTGCCGCAACTTCTTTTTCGCTAATAATCCCTGGAATTGAATATGGCAATCAGATTTTGCCGGGCTATGGAGTCTATATCATTGTATTCGGGATGCTTTTTGGAGCAGTTTTTTTAGACTGTATCGACAGGTGGCTACCCCATGAACATTTTATCATGGGACATGAAGGTCCTTCCAGTTCGCTAAAAAGGATCTGGCTATTTGTCATCGCAATAACTATTCACAACTTCCCGGAAGGACTGGCTGTGGGTGTCGGTTTCGGTACTGGAGATATTGGGGCTGGCACCAGTCTTGCGATCGGCATCGGACTCCAGAATATGCCCGAGGGTCTGGCTGTGGCCATATCGCTTATCAGTATAGGTTACACCCGCTGGCGTGCCATAGGCATCGCCACTTTAACAGGACTTGTGGAACCTATTGGCGGTTTTTTAGGAGTTGCAGCGGTTACTATCTTTCATCCAATCTTGCCTTTCGGTCTGGCTTTTGCAGCAGGTGCCATGCTATTTGTAATCAGTGACGAAATCATCCCCGAAACACATTCAAAAGGGAAATCGCGCCCGGCAACTTTTGGTGTCATGGTCGGATTTGTCATTATGATGGCATTGGATAACCTTCTCGGATAGCAGTTACGGAAACGCTTCCTGCCCTAACTTTTCATTGGTCATTAATCCTTTATTCCAAAGTAAGTAAACGATTAAATCACGCTTGTGTTTATCTATACCATGCAATCCTTTTGCCTGAACGCATTTGTCAATATTTCACCATAATCCCCAAACTCGTACGGTCTTTTCCAGAAAGTGAAAAG
>JAUWLP010000088.1 GCA_030613575.1 Desulfobacteraceae bacterium | reverse complement strand
CTTCAATAAATTGATCGATATCCTCTTTGGACTCCGTCTCAGTGGGTTCGACCATGATGGCACCGGGTACGACCAGCGGGAAATATACCGTGGGCGGATGAAATCCGTAATCCATAAGCCGCTTGGCCATATCCAGAGTTGAAATTTTTTGAGCCGCTTGATGTTTATCGGAAAAAACACATTCATGCATGCAAGGTCTGTCGTAGGGAAGATGCAATGTATCTTTTAACATTTCCTTAATATAATTTGCATTCAACACGGCAAGCTGACTGGCCTTTTTCAGGTTCTCCGGCCCCATGCTTCGAATATAACTATAGGCTTTTATGATAACACCAAAAGCGCCATGGAAGGCCGATATTTTGCCTATGGAATCCGGATAATCTTCGGCGAGGATATATGTACCGTTTTCCTCGACCACGCGTGGGACAGGAAGAAATGGTTCAAGATGCTTTGTGACACTAACTGGACCGGAACCGGGCCCTCCTCCCCCATGGGGTGTTGAAAAAGTCTTGTGGAGATTCAGTTGCATCACGTCTATGCCGATGTTTCCCATTTTTACCATACCCATGACCGCATTCATATTTGCACCGTCACAATAGACCAGTCCGTCTTTGGCATGGACGATTTGGGCGATCTTTTGGATGTTTTCTTCAAAAAACCCCAGCGTGTTGGGATTGGTTACCATGATGCCGGCAGTGTCTTGGTCCATGATTTCGGCGATGGCCTCCACAGAAAGGATTCCCTGTTCATTGGATGTTACGGGCACCGGACGGTAGCCGCACAGCGAAACGCTGGCGGGATTTGTGCCGTGCGCAGTATCCGGGACAATGATTTTTGAACGCCGCACGCCCTGTTTCTTGTGATAGGCGTAAATAATGAGCATTCCGGTGAGTTCTCCATGAGCTCCTGCCGCAGGTTGAAGCGTTGTGGCGTGCATGCCTGTAATTTCGTTAAGATATTGCTCAAATCCAAACAACATCTTGAGCGCCCCCTGTGACAGACTGGAAGGAAGGAGGGGATGCGCCCCTGTAAATCCCGGAAGGCTTGCCTGTTTTTCATTGGTCTTGGGACTGTACTTCATGGTGCATGAACCCAGCGGGTACATGCCGGTATCGACCCCGAAATTCCACTGGGCGAGTCTGGTATAATGGCGCACAACGTCAACTTCGCTCAAATCCGGAAAGTCAGGACCTTTGCCTGTGAGTTCCTCATCAAGAGGGCACGGCTCAACGTCGCGACGGGGAAGAGAAAATCCGCATCTTCCCTTTTTCCCTTTTTCCCAAAGAAGCGGCTCATTGAGTATCAGGCCTGTGGCGCCTAAAGATTCTTTCATGATTTAACCTCCCTGACCAGAGCATCCATGTCGTTCTTGGATCTAGTTTCCGTTACGCACAAAAGATAATGATTGGCAAGTTCAGGATAGTAGGGTGCCAGAGGAAGGCCCGCTATTATCTTTTTTTCTATAAGGTGCTTGTGGATGGCTTCGAAGCCGGAAGGGAATTCAACAACAAATTCATTGAAGGTAGGGCTGTCAAAGGTGATGCCAAACCCCGCCTTTTTCAATTCCTTTTTGAGATACTCGGCCTTGTCATGGTTGAGTCGGGAAAGTTTCCGTATGCCGGTGCCCCCCACAGAGGCCATATACATGGCAGCCGCCAGAGCACAGAGGCTGTTGTTGGTGCAAATATTGGACGTTGCTTTTTCCCGACGAATGTGCTGCTCTCTGGTTGCAAGGGTCAGCACAAAACCTGTTTTTCCATCCAGGTCTTTGGTTTTACCGACCAGCCGACCCGGCAAACTGCGCATGTGCTTTTTACCGCTTGCAAGTATTCCCAGTGCGGGTCCGCCGAAGGAACGGGGAATACCGAGGCTCTGTCCTTCTCCGCCTACGATGTCGGCGCCGTGGCTGCCGGGGCTTTTTAAGAGTCCATAAGCCAGGGCTTCCGTGAAGGAAACCACAAAGAGGCTCTTTTTATCATGAGCCTTCTGCCCAAGGACCCGGAGATTTTCAATACATCCAAAAAAATTGGGTGACTGAATGGCAACGGCTGCAAGATCATCCATTCCGTCAAGTCCGGCGGCATCGGTGACACCGGTGTTGAGATAAGGAAGTTCCATAACCTCATAACCGGTGGGCGCAAAATAGGTTTGAACCACGCGACGATATAAGGGATGAATCAGGCTTGAAATGGCAACTTTCTTCTGTTTGGTTATACGAACCGCCATAAGAAGTGCTTCGGCCAGGGCCGTGGCACCGTCATAATGGGAAGCGGTTGCTACTTCCATGCCCAGAAGCCTCGCAGCCAGCGTCTGATATTCATAAATCGCCTGGAGAGTTCCCTGGCTCATTTCCGGCTGGTAAGGGGTATATGATGTCACAAACTCGGAGCGACTTAACAGGTAGGATGCCGACGCAGGAATAAAGTGTTCATAACTGCCTGCACCCACGAACACTTTGTATTCCGGGGAAACCGCCATAGTGTTGGAAAGCGTGGACATGTGATCGTTTAATTCCCACTCGCTCAAGGCCTCCGGCAGATTTAAATCACCCGTGAAACGGCAATCCTCAGGGACTGTTGAGAAAAGATCGTCAAGGTTTTCAGCCCCCAAAACCTGAAGCATTGAAAAAATATCTTCATCGGTATGAGGCAAGTAAATCATTTACTCTGCTCCTTTCAGCTTTTCCATGCAGGCCACATTGGTCATGAGAGTCTCCATTTCAGACATATCGACGGGATTGACCTCAACAAACCAGCCATCGCCGTAAGGACTATTGTTTACCAGTTCAGGCGATTCTTCAAGGGCGGTGTTTACAGCAATAATTTTTCCACCAACCGGCAGGTAGCATTCACAAACAGCCTTGACTGATTCCACGGTTGCAAATTCTTCTCCCTGTTTAAAGGTTTCGCCCACCTGGGGCAGCTCCACAAAAACAATATCTCCGAGCTGGTCCTGGGCATAGTCATCAAGGCCTATTCTGATTTTGTCTCCCTCAAGCCTGGCCCATTCATGATCTTCTGCATAGCGAACGTCATCCGGCAAATGTATTTCACTGATTTCTTTCATTAATTTTACTCCTTTTTCTGTACTGTATTTTTAGCCTGCTAAGAAATTTAAGCCAATATCACATAACACGAATGAATGTAAATACCAGATTGTAATTTATCCTAATCGAGGTTCAGAGTCGGATAAATAATGGTTAACAATCAATGGTTAACAATTAATTATTGATTATTAGATCGGGGTTCAGAGGTTCAGCCTTTGGTTGACGAAACGTTTTAACCCTGATATTAAACAGGACTTCGTGATGAGACCTACTGTTAAGACATTTTTTATCTGTTTATACTTCAGGGTTCTTTTTTATAATGAAAGGAGATGATTGATGAGCGAACTTTTAAGAACTGTTTTTTACGACCGGCACGTGGATATGGGCGCTAAGATGGTGGAATTCGTTGGCTGGGAAATGCCCATATTTTACCCCACCGGCATTGTTATGGAGCACCTGGCTACCCGTAAGGATGCAGGACTTTTTGACGTTTCCCACATGGGCCGATTCATTATTCGGGGTGCCGGGGCGTTGAAATTTCTGCAACATGTTTTGAGCAACAACGCTGAAGCACTCGATATCAGAGATATGGGTGCTCAGTATACCTTAATTCCCAACAAAGCCGGCGGGGCTGTTGATGATGCGTATCTCTATCGCTTTGTCGAGGACGAATATCTGCTGGTGGTCAATGGCGCCAACATAGAAAAGGACTGGAATCACTTCCAGGAGCTTCTGAACGATTTCGATAATGTAGAACTGACCGACCGCACCAAAGAGATTGCCATGCTCTCGCTGCAAGGACCAAGGTCGCGCGAAATTCTGGAAGAAATTATTCAGTCCGGTATGCTCCCGGAGCCGACGCGTAACGCGGTAAGTATTGTGACGATCTCCGGTGTCAAGGTAAAGGTGGCCCGCACAGGCTACACCGGCGAACCGGTCTGTTTTGAGCTTTTTGCCGATGGAGAAACCGGTCCGATGCTGTGGGACCATATCGTGGAAAAAGGAGCAACACCCATCGGTCTTGGCGCAAGGGATACACTCCGGCTGGAAGCCGGCCTGCCGCTTTATGGCCATGAGCTGGGCCAAGACCCCGAAGGCAAGGAAATTCCTATATTTGCCTGTCCCTTGGCAAAGTTCGCCGTGAGCTTTTCTCCCCTGAAAGGTGAGTTCTTGGGCAGTGCAGAGCTGGACAGGCAACATGATGCGTTAAAGAGAATCATCTTCCGTGATTATTCCCTCATCCAAGATCTGCCCCGGGTGAGCAAGCCGATTGCCGTGGCGGGTCGAGGCATCGCCCGTGAAGGGGCAAAGGTGTTTAAAGACGACAAACTAGTTGGCTATGTTACGAGTGGTACAATGATCCCTATGTGGTCCGTAGAGGGAGAAGGGCTTGAGTCCGTGCAGATCGACCAACATCAGTTGCGGTCGATCTGCCTGGGATACATCGACAGTGACATTGTTGAGGACGAGAGGGTCACAATTGAGATTCGCGGTAAGTTGGTTGATGCCGTTGTGGTGCCGTTTCACCTGCGTTCTGAGGCCCCACCTTACTCACGCCCGATCATCTTCGATAAACAACTGCCGGCCGAGGAACTGCCGACAGGCGATGCGCCGGCCAAGGTTCTCAGACTGCTTGAAAAGAGCGTAGAGAACACTCTGTGGCGACAAGGAGAGTGCATCAATCTCATTCCTTCTGAGATGACGATTTCACCCATGGCCCGACTGTTGTCGGTAATGGACCCTGCCTTCCGGTACGCCGAGCATAAGAAAGTTAAGGCATTCTACGATGCCGATATATTCTATTACCAGGGTATCGAATTTATCGCCCAAGTCGAGCAGATGCTGGAAGAGGAAATGCGAAAATTCATGGGGTGCGAGAACGTAGAGACGCGCCTGGTAAGCGGTCAAATGGCCAATACCGCCGTTTTCAGCGCCATGGTTGACTACATCAATCGCGTGGATCGTAAGATCGAACCGAGACGGATTCGTCAGGTGATGAACAATCATATCGGAAAGGGCGGACATCTCAGCGCCCAGCCCATGGGAGCGCTCAAGGACTATGTTGCCCGGGACCCGCGCACAGAACGCCCGGCGGTGGTTAATTTTCCTGTGCTGCCCGATAACCGTCACAAGGTCGATGTGCCGACCACGTTGAAATTGATTGATGAATACCGGCCGGAATTGATCATTTTTGGCAAGAGCATGGTCATCCACAAGGAGCCGGTGGCCGAGATCCGTCGGTTCCTCGATGATCAGAACATAGACACAGTGGTGATGTACGATATGGCCCATGTACTGGGACTCATCGGTCCGCACTTTCAGAAGCCTTTTGCTGAAGGGGCTGATCTTGTCACCGGATCCACACATAAGACCTACTTTGGAACACAACGTGGCGTTGTGGGCAGCCGGTTTCAGGAGGACGAAGAGCGTTATGAGCTTTGGGAGGCTCTGCTTCGACGAGTCTTTCCCGGTTCGGTGTCCAGTCACCATCCCGGTACGTTGCTGGGGCTTCTCATCGCCGCTTACGAGATAAACCATTTCAAGGACGAATATCAGGCCAGAGTTATCGCCAATGCCAAGGCATTTGCTCGGGGGTTGAAGGACTGTGGACTCGATGTGATCGGTGATCCGAGTATCGACTTCACCGAAACCCACCAAGTGTTGGTAGATGTGGGCTACAGCCGCGGGCCTGAAATCGCAAGTCGGCTGGAAGCCAACAATATCATTTGTAACTTCCAGGCCAATACCGATGAAGAAGGGTTTACTGCCTCCGGAGCTCTGCGAACGGGTGTATCTGAGATGACTCGATTCGGCATGCAAGAAGAGAATTTCCATGACCTGGCTGTGTTAATTCATGACGTGGTGAAAAACAATAGTGATGTCACTGATAAGGTCAAGGCGCTCCGGGAACGATTCAGCGAACTACAGTTTTGCTTCCATGGCGACGAATATGATGATGTGCTGCAGAAGCTGCATGAACTCCTGTAAAGAAACTGGAAACTTGATAACATTTTAGCTTTTTGAAAATATTACCGCTCCAGGTATAATTAAATTTTTACTGAAAAAACTCGTGGATAACGGCTCGTAATGAAAGAACCCGCCCGGGCTATTAATAAAGGTTTTTGTTTTAATAGGATTATTTATTTTTAAATCAAATCGCTTATGGTTCTTTCATAACGATCCATAATCAACTCAAACAGTTTCCAGTACAAAATTTAATCATACCTGAAGCTCGCTTGAAATCGATTTGTTTCAAAGAACTAAACTATTACAAAATTTGAAACTCATTTTGGTTCTGGCCTATCCTGCTTTCGGGACTAGGCCCGTTTAGATTCCATGGAGCGGTGAAACTCTTCATCTATGGCTTGAACGTCTTTCATTCTTTTGGGATCAAGAAATGTCTTATAAATGAGGTCATTTTTGTGTAAAGGTCTGTTAAGCAGTTTCTGCTCGAGGAGTGATAGCGCTTCAATGGATTTTTCACATACCGGGTAGTTCCTGTCGTCGAGATGGATGATCGGATCGAAATGTACGTTGGAAATATTGTTGATATCCACGAGCTTGATATTTCCAGAGCGGGTCAGTATAAGGTTCCCCACGCCCGCAAGATCCGGGACATAATTTGTTTCCATGATCATCTGCTTGAGCTTTTGTATGAAGTTTTCAGTCTTTTCCCGTATGCTGCGGATCCATTGGTCGATCATCATAACTGTATTCTCAACTTTTTCAAACCTCATGTCACGCAAAAGTAAAAACAAATGGTCGTTGTCCAAATGACTCCATGGATCCAATATTTCACCATTCGCATACTCCTGAAGGCCACAGAGGAGCAACTCGCGTTTCCCATGCCTTGTATAATACACAATAAATTCGATAGACCTGGCAAGATAATCAGGAGCCAAGTAGGTTTCAATGATTTTTACTTTTCTTACCTCTTTTTCAGCGTCTCTTAGTGTGTTGAATCTGGTTCTGAATATCCTTAACATCTTTAGAGGTTGGGCCCTCGGGTACAATTTTAAACCATCAATGATGATCCCTTTTGTTTCATTTTCTACATCCTTGGGGTCCAATACCTCCATGATATGGGAACGCAACCCTTGGCGATAATGCCTCCTGTAAATATAAATTCCAGGGTCTTTGATAAAATTCAGTCCCAATACATCTTTGTGATCTATATATGGTTTGTCTCTTATGTCATCTATCATGTAAGAAATCGTTTGAACTTAAAAAGAAGGTAACCGTTCACAGGTTCAGGGTTCAACGTTCAGGGTTAAGGACAAAGAAGGCATTGAAGATCCGAAGTCCTCGTTACAAATGTTCATTTTTCCAAGTAATTGCAAATTTAGCTTCAAATTTTGGATTAGGCCTGATGAAACTGACGCTTTTCTCGTAAATACACATCCAAAATGCAGTCCGGGGACGAAAATGGAACCTTGAACCCCTGAACCTTTGAACCCGTGAACGCCTACAAAAGAAGTGTTTTTATTTATTTTGCCCGCCCATAAAAGTCAAATACTGTTTTTGCGCGAACCCTCAGCTTGACAAATAATCGCCTTTTTTCTACTGTTCTACTTGGAAAGTAAGTTCTTATCAATTTATAGGGCTTGAAGGCGACAAAATGAATGATAGCAAGTCTGTTGGACCAATAAACAACCTTGATTATCTTGAAGAATTGCTTGATGAGGGATATGTTGTTAAGGGTCCAAGAAAAAATCCCTCAAGAGATTTGATTTCATTCAAGGCATTTTTGAAAAAGGGCAAGGAATTTGTGCCCGAATTGTGGCTGTCAAATATGGGATATGAATTTATAGAACCAAGCACATTTACTAAGGGGCATAGAATTGCTTATAAAATAATTGATAAATTTCCTGATGAACGATTCAATTCAAATTATACCTTGGTTAAAGGGAAGAGAAAAATCCTTTTATATTTGAAAGTAGAAGTGCCGAAAGTGGAATAAAACGCGTGTTTTGACTTTTTACGAGACCATCAATCTTCAATAAAAATAAGGGGGTTTTATGATACGAGTCGGTGTAGTTGGTGCGACGGGGTATGCCGGTGCCGAGCTTGTGAGAATACTCTGTGGTCATCCCGACATAGAGCTGACTATCGCAACTTCCCGCCAGTACGCCGGCGTGAAGTTTGACACGGTCTATCCGTCAATGACGGGTGTTACCAACCTTGTTTGCGAAGAACTGTCTGTGGATACGGTTTGTGGCAAAGCTGATGTTGTATTTACGGCACTTCCACACAAACTTCCCATGAAGTTTGTGCCCGAACTGATAATTCGAGGCAAGAAGGTCGTCGATCTTTCCGCTGATTTCAGATTCAAGGATGTGACAACATATGAGTCTTTTTACCAGCCCCATACCGCAAAAGATTTACTTGAAAAATCGGTTTACGGACTTTGTGAAGTCTATTTTGACACAATAAAAAATGCGGTTCTGATCGGTTCCCCCGGATGTTATCCCACCGGTGTTCTTTTACCCCTGGTGCCGTTATTGAAAAGCGACTTAATAGATATCAACAACATCATTGCGGATTCAAAATCAGGGGTCAGCGGTGCCGGTCGAGGAGTGTCGCTAACAACACACTTTTGTGAGGTCAACGAGTCATTCAAGGCTTATAAGGTTGCAGATCACAGACATAATCCGGAGATGGAAGAAGTGCTGAGCCTGGAAGCAGGATCTGAGGTGAAGATTACTTTTGTTCCACATCTTGTTCCCATGACCCGCGGTATACTGACGACAATATATGCCAACCCTGTTAAGAAGATAAGCCCTGAAGAGATTAGAGATTGCCTTACATCTTTTTATTCCGGCTGCCCTTTTATCAGAATATGTCCTGACAACCGGCTGCCGGATGTATTGCATGTTCGGGGAACCAATTATTGCGATCTGGGTTTTAAACTGGATGAGCGCAATAATTGCCTTATCCTGATTTCCGCCATCGATAACCTGGTAAAAGGCGCAGCAGGACAGGCGGTTCAGAATATGAACATTATGCTCGGACTTGATGAAACCGCCGGTCTTATGATGGTTCCTTTTCCGCTTTAAAACAAAGAAGATAATGGAGGATATCCTGGCAAAGGACGAACGCATTCTTAAAGATCCCGCCCCTAAGATTGCTGTTGTCGAATTGGCGGACAGCAGCGTGAATTTTGTGGTTCGTCCCTGGGTGAAGTCGGAACACTACTGGGATGTCTATTTTGACACCACCGAGAATATCAAGAAAAGTTTCGATGCTCAAGGCATCAGCATTCCGTTCCCCCAGCGCGACGTGCATATGTATGAGCATAAGGAATGACAGGCACAAACAAGCTTGTATTTCTTTAAATTATAAAAACATAAGTAAAACAAAATCGAACAAGGAGGTAAGATTATGACAAAGTATTATTTGAGAGCAGTATTTTTGGTAATGATCAGTACCCTGCTGTTCAGTTGCGCGGCCGGGCAAGTGCAGACAACCCAACCCCTTTTCAGCCCATACACCTTGGAAGCGGATCAGTATGAACCCAAGGTGGATAATTTTATGGTGATTCTTGATAAATCTTCATCAATGTCTAAGAAATATAATGGGCAAAAACGGTTAACTATTGCCAAAGATTTTTTGAGCGCCATGAATCAGACGATTCCCGATATAAAGCTCAATGGCGCACTCAGGGCTTTTGGCCATATGGCCAGTGCGTCCGGCAAGCCGAGCGTGCTTTTTTACGGACCCACAGAATATTCAAGGAAAGGACTTCAAGTGGCTTTGAACGCTGTGGAACGGGCCATCGGAAGGAGTCCCCTGGGAGCAGCCATCAACGCTGCCGGTGGTGACTTGAAGAAAAGTCAAGGTCAAATAGCGGTAATTATCGTTAGTGATGGAGAGGATATGGACACCACGCCGATAACGGCTGCGAAAAACATGAAAGCTAAGTTCGGTGACCGGCTTTGCATATACACGGTGCTGGTGGGAGATGATCCTGCCGGCGAAACGCTTATGAAGCAGGTTGCTGCAGCCAGTGGTTGTGGATTTTCAGTGCGTGCAGACGGATTTAAAACGAGCGGGGACATGAGAGATTTTGTGAAGAACGTATTTTTAACCGAGGTTGCCAAACCGGTGGACAGTGATGGGGACGGGGTATATGATGACTTGGACCGGTGTCCGGATACCCCCCGAGGCGTTAAAGTGGACGCACAGGGTTGTCCCATAGACACAGACGGTGACGGTGTCTATGACTATCTGGACAAATGCCCCGGCACACCCAAGGAGGCACAAGTTAATGCACAAGGTTGCTGGATTCTGGGTGGTATTCTGTTTGACACGAACAAGAGTGACATCAAACCGAATTTTTATCCGGATTTGGATGCAGTGGTGGCGGTCCTTGAAAAAAATACCGCATTAAATATAAAAATCAAAGGTCATACAGATAATATCGGAAGGGCGGCGTATAATATGAAACTATCTGAAAACCGGGCCAAAGCCGTAATGGAATATCTAGTTAAAAAGGGGATTGATCCGAAACGGCTTTCCGCTAAAGGATTTGGATTAACACTGCCAATTGCCGGCAATGACACTAAGGAAGGCCGGGCCAAAAACAGAAGGGTCGAATTACAGCCAATTCAATAACAGACCATAACGTTATAGGCATACGGGTATGAAGATGGGAAGAGGCAAGATTGTCGCCAAATCCCATCTTCATAAACCACAATTGTCTGTTATCTTAAATCATTACAATATGTTTTGAGAAGTTGTCTAATCAAAAAGACAATGTAATTACCAATGATGGATATAGAAACCTTAAAAAAAATATTTAAAGATAACCCTGAAAAA
>JAUWLP010000029.1 GCA_030613575.1 Desulfobacteraceae bacterium | reverse complement strand
ATTATCATATCTAACAGTATTTTTAAAGAAATTATTGACAGATTCGATTTTTTCGACGCAAAATAATATTATGACGCAGATTAATACAGACTTTCTGATAATCGGCAGTGGTGTAGCGGGCCTTACTTTTGCTCTTAAGGTGGCCAAATTTGGCAGTGTTGCTTTGGTCACAAAAAAAGGGATCATGGAAAGCAACACCTCACATGCACAAGGCGGAATTGCCTCTGTCTTCGACAAAGTTGATTCGTTTGATCTTCACATTCGGGATACCCTGGCTTCAGGGGATGGTCTATGCAACCGGGATGTTGTGGAGATGGTAGTTAAAAACGGCCCTGACAGAATTCGCGAGTTAGTCGAACTTGGTGTACATTTCAATTTAAAAGAGAAAGGGCGATCAGGTCCCAAATCGCCTGGTTTGGATATTGATTTTGATTTAGGACGTGAAGGGGGCCACTCTCAAAAGCGAATTGTGCATGCCCATGACATGACCGGAATGGAGCTTGAAAGTGTCCTGGTGACCCATGTCAAAAATCACGATCGGATTGCCCTGTTTGAAAATCATATTGCCATAGATCTTATCACCATTTCAACGCGTATGAAAAGAGGGCTGATCACTACGACCCATGAAGACTATTGCTGTGGAGTATATGTTCTTGACAGGCAAACAAATCAAGTCAAAACTTTTTGTGCTAAGATAACACTCCTTGCAACCGGCGGCGCGGGCAAGGTTTATCTTTACACAAGCAATCCTGATATTGCCACCGGAGACGGGATTGCCATGGCATACCGGGCCGGCGCCACTGTGGCCGACCTTGAATTTGTCCAGTTTCATCCTACCTGTTTGTATCACCCTGATGCCAAGAACTTCCTTATTTCAGAAGCCGTGAGGGGTGAAGGTGGGATTCTAATCGATTCTTCCGGTAACGCTTTCATGGGGAAGTATGACCCCCAGAAAGATCTTGCATGCCGTGACGTGGTTGCTCGTGCTATTGATGCAGAACTCAAAAAAAGCGGGGACGATTTCGTATTTCTCGATATATCCCAAAAAAAATCCGATTTCATAAAAGAACGTTTTCCTAATCTGTATGAAAAATGTCTAACCTTTGGTTTTGATATGACAAAGGAACCTATCCCTGTTGTTCCCGCCGCCCATTACTTGTGCGGCGGCATCGCCACCGACATGTTTGGCAGAACAGATCTGCATCGACTGTACGCCGTTGGTGAAACGGCTTGCACCGGACTTCATGGGGCCAACAGACTTGCAAGCAACTCACTGGTCGAGGCCCTGGTTTATTCCCATACGGCTGCCAAACAGGCGGTCAAGGATCTCGATACATTGGATTTCAGTTCCACTCCTGACCCCCCGCCATGGGATGAGGTCGGAACCACAGACAGTGATGAAGTTATTATGGTTTCACATAACTGGGATGAAATCAGACGATTAATGTGGAACTATGTTGGAATCGTTCGATCGAATAAACGGTTGGCCAGGGCAAAGAGGCGAATTGAAATCATTCAGAAAGAAATCCATGAATATTACTGGAATTTCAGGGTTTCCGCAGATCTTGTTGAGCTTAGAAATATAGCTATCGTGGCTGAACTTATTATAAAGTGTGCCCGCCACAGGAAAGAAAGCCGCGGGCTTCACTGCAACATTGAATACCCGAATCGCGATGACTCACGATGGCAAAAGGATACTATTATTCGGAGGCCATTCGTGGGATAGGATGTCCGGCGGGAATATCTCTTCAATCGAAAATCTTCAATTCTTAAATCCCCATTCTTCGTTGACAAGGCCAATTTTTGTATTACTTTAGTAAATTAATAAAACATGGTTTTTTCTCATAACCGACCCACTTTATAAAAACAGGCAAAAATATAATACGGAAAAACCTAAATCAGATTACTATAAATGATTACCAAACGAGATTACTACGAGGTTTTAGACGTAGACCGTAATGCGGATGATAATGATTTAAAGGCTCACTACCGCAAGCTGGCCTTAAAATTTCATCCGGATCGAAATCCCGGCAATAAAGAGGCTGAAGAAAAATTCAAGGAGGCTTCTGAGGCCTACGAGGTGCTTCGAGACCCTCAAAAACGGAATATTTATGACCAGTTTGGCCATCAGGGCCTTGAAGGATCTGGTTTTTCCGGATTTAGCGGTTTTGAAGACATTTTTTCTAGTTTCGGCGGAATCTTTGAGGATTTTTTCGGATTTAGCAGTGGACGTCGTTCCAGAAGCAGGGCTCAAAAGGGAGCTGATCTTCGTTACGACCTTTCGCTCAGCTTCATGGAAGCTGCCTTTGGAACAGAAACCGAAATAGATTTAGAGAAGATAGAGGTTTGCCCTTCCTGTGAGGGGAGTGTTTGCGAGCAGGGTACCTATCCGGAAACCTGCAGGCTTTGTAACGGCACAGGTCAGGTTTCCAGGAACCAGGGATTTTTTACTGTGAGGGCCACATGTCACCACTGCCGTGGTAACGGCCAAACCATACCGCATCCATGCACTACCTGCAGGGGATCCGGACAGATTAGAGTCAATAAAAAGGTGGCTGTAAAGATTCCTGCCGGTGTCGATACCGGATCGAGGCTTCGTCTGACAGGTGAAGGTGAGGCAGGTGTTTACGGAGGGCCTCCGGGAGATCTTTATGTTTTTATTCATGTGGAATCGCATGACTTCTTCGAGCGAGACAACACAAACGTAATCTGCCAGGTGGAAATTTCCTTTTCACAGGCAGCTCTTGGTGATACGATAACAGTATCCACATTAAACGGTAAAAAGAAACTTAAAATTCCAAAAGGCACCCAGCACGGCGACCTGTTTCGTTTTCGCGGTGAAGGAATCCCTTCTCTTAGGAGCGGTAAACGGGGTGATCAAATAGTTCAGACTGTAATAAAAACACCCATCAATCTCAACAAGAAACAAGCAGCGCTTCTTAAAGAATTTGCCAAAATTGAGTCAGGCAAACTGTCGAACAAATTAAAGAATATTCTTAAAAGCGGCAATGCCGGCGCATCCTGATCAATCAATCTTAAGCCCAATGTTGGTGAATTCGACTCCTTGCGAATTTATCAATTTTAATGCGGAATGAACTTAGGGGCTTCGCCCCAATTGGAATAATGGAATAATGGAGTAATGGAATGATGGGTTTGAAGGAGTTTTTTTACAATTAAAATGGTTTATTTCCGCCCTTACCCCCAATATTCCAGCATTCCAGCATTCCATTATTCCATGTGTGAGGCAAGACTACCAGGCCTCAGTAAATGTCTATTATTTCATTAAGTTGTAGAATTTCCGAGACGTTAATTAAGAGGATGGGAAATCATGTTTGAGTTAAAAGTTGTTGCCTATTTTGCGGCTGCCCATCAACTCAAGATGGTTGCTAAAAAATGTGAAAATCTGCACGGGCACAACTGGAAAATCGAAATTTGCGTGGCCGGCGAAACTCTCAATAATACCGGGGTACTGGTAGATTTTGGAGAATTAAAACAGCATGTCTCTGAAATCATGACAAGGCTGGATCACAAGTTTTTAAATGAACTGGATTATTTTGATGATGACAATCCACCATCTTCGGAAAACATTGCCCGTTATATTGGAAATTCCCTTCAAACCCTATTAAATAACTCTAAGATAAAAGTTGCCCGTGTAACAGCGTGGGAGTCAGAGGACGCCTGCGCAACATATTTCATGGGAAATCCCTCTTTACCTTTTTAAACGCTTCTCTCCGCAGAAAATGTATAATCCGGAACTTTCGGCGAGACATGCTATGGTCATATTTAATTTGGATGCCAGTTCCATGGCCAGTGATGTGGGTCGCGAAAAAGCTAATATAACAGGGATACGTGCTCGTGCAGCCTTTTGTACAAGCTCGTAACTGATCCTGGAAGAAAGAATCAATAACGAAGCCTGGTCGAGTTTATGCTCAAGGAAAAGCTTCCCAATGGCTTTATCAAGTGCATTGTGCCTGCCGACATCTTCAGCCACCGATAAAAGCTTAAAATCAGAAGTGTAAAGGACGGCTGCATGCGACGCACGGGTCTGATCACGCAACGGCTGGTGGCTGGAAAGATTTTCGAGGCATTCCAGTGCTAAACCGCCGTCAATCTGATCACTGTTTCTTATGGGTTGAATAATCTGATAAAGATCTTTAACGATCTCCTTGCCGCAAATTCCGCAACTGGTCTGGCTGATAAAACCACGTCTGTCTAAAAGCTTGGTTATCTTACTCTGTCTTGATTTGCTGATGGTAACGCTGATAACATTTGAGTTAGTGCTGTTACAGTAGGATAGAGTGTTAAAATCATCCGGTGTATCTGCAATTCCTTCTGCAAGGCAGAAACCGGCGGCATGGGCTAATTCATCACCCGGAGTTCGCATAACAACAGAATAAGGTTTCCCTTGAACACGGATCGACAGCGGTTCTTCGCAGATCAGTTTGTGCTTGGAAGATGTGTAAAGTTCTTTATCCCAGTGTATGACACGATGATTCAAATATGTTTCCAAAATGAGTCTCCTTCAGCACCATCGCTCGAAACGCTTTAACTCAAAATGGTCAAAATCGCTCGCAAAAGACTTTTTATGAATACGTCAATTTTATCTTGACAAATTCTTGTAATTAATTAAAAATAAGTACTTTCTTAAATGATAGGTAATAGTTTAGTTTGTAAAAATAAACCTGATCCAAACGGACTTTAATATTTTAAAAATCTACAATATTACACTTATAGCTAACTAAGGTCAGTTATCTGGCAGGAGGGGCCAAATATATGTACGCTATCGTTAATACAGGCGGAAAGCAATATAAAATTCATCAGGGCGATATTTTGAAGGTCGAAAAAATTCCGGGGGAGATAGGTAGCCCTGTTTCTTTGGACAAGGTTCTTATGTTTTCAGACGGAAAGAACGTGAGTATCGGTCGGCCGGTTCTTGACAATGTAGCGGTAAAAGGTCATATAGTTGAGCAGGGCAAGGCTAAAAAGATTATCGTTTTCAAGTATAAACGACGAAAAAGATATCGCCGCAAGCTGGGACATCGACAGCAGTATACTGCAATCAAAATAGACAGTATAGAAACTTAAAAACAGATTATATCTTTGAACAAGGAGTTTGCATAATGGCACATAAAAAAGCAGGCGGCAGTTCCAAGAACGGTCGTGACAGCCAGGGGCAACGCAGGGGCGTAAAGCGATATGGAGGTCAAAAAGTAACAGCCGGCAATATTCTGGTGCGCCAGCTGGGAACAAAAATCCATCCCGGAGACAATGTGGGCATGGGCAGGGATTATACCCTGTTTGCCAAAGTCGATGGTATTGTTGCCTTTGAAAGGTTGGGTCGTTCCCGGAAAAAAGTGAGCGTTTATGCAGCGTGAAATTTATTGATGAAGCGATTATTACCGTTTGTTCCGGTGATGGCGGCAGAGGCTGTGTGAGTTTCAGACGTGAAAAGTTTATTCCACGCGGAGGACCAGACGGTGGAGACGGGGGCAAGGGCGGTGATATTGTTTTAAAGACAACATCAAGAAAACGGACCCTGTATCAGTTTCGGTATCAGAAACATTTCAAAGCCAAAAACGGTGCCCATGGTCAGGGCAAACAAAAGACCGGGAAAAACGGTCAAGACCTTATCATAGAACTCCCACCCGGAACCCTGGTAACTGACGTCGACACCGGACAGGCTATAAAAGACTTAGTCAAATGCGACGAAACATTTGTGCCGGCAAGAGGCGGTAGAGGCGGTCAGGGTAACGCACGATTTAAAACTTCAAAAAATCGGGCTCCACGGTTTGCCCAGCCCGGTGAATCTGGTGAAACTAAAACTTTAAAGCTGGAACTCAAACTTCTGGCTGATGTCGGTATCATAGGCCTTCCCAATGCCGGCAAATCCACCCTTATTACCGCAGTTTCTTCAGCGCGTCCCAAAATAGGTGATTATCCCTTCACCACGCTTTTTCCCAGCCTGGGTGTAGTTCAAACCGGCTGGGCGGAGCCTTTTGTGGTTGCAGATATCCCCGGTTTAATTAAGGGTGCACATAAGGGAACCGGGCTCGGCATCAGATTTCTGCGCCATATTGAACGCACTCGTATTCTTGTTCACCTTATCGATGTGTCGGCTTTAGATATGGATAATCCCCTGCATTCCTATAACGTCGTTAGTAAAGAGCTTGCCATGTATAATCGAAAATTGACGGAGAAGACTCAAATTGTGGTCCTTAACAAGATCGATCTGCCGGACGTCCGGGAAGCGGCAAAAAAGTTTCAAAGTGCCCTAAAGGAAAAACAAGTCATATTAATTTCAGCTCTTACAGGTAAGGGCATCGAAAATTTGAATTCGAAAATCATTCAATTATTGGACAGACCAAATGAATGTTAACAGAAAATCAATTTTTAATAGCGCCAGGCGAGTTGTGGTTAAGGTCGGCAGCAATGTTCTAACCGAGGACCAGGGATTGAATTTAAAAGCGATCCGATCCATCAGCAGACAGATATGTCGTCTGATTGACGGCGGACTGGAGGTTATTCTTGTCTCTTCCGGGGCTATGGCATCAGGTGTAAAGAAAGTAGGCCTTGACAAAAGGCCGGATGAGATTCCAAAACGGCAGGCTGTTGCTGCCGTGGGGCAGGCCGGGCTTATCATGGAATATGAAAAGGCTTTTGCGCGGGATCATAAACAAGTAGCCCAGATCCTGCTTACCGGCGATGATCTTAACAACAGAAAAAGATACTTGAATGCGCGCAATGCCATATTAATGCTGTTGTCATGGCATGTTGTTCCGATTGTTAATGAAAACGATTCCGTGATGATCGAAGAAATTCAATTCGGAGACAATGACAACCTCGCGGCAATGATTACACTCCTGATTGATGCGGATATTCTGATCAATCTAACAGATATTGACGGTCTATACACCAAAGACCCCCGCGCCAACCCTGATGCGGAACTGATTCCGGTTGTGTCCACTATCAGAGAAGATATTAAAAAATTTGCCGGAGATATCCCGGGGGCTCTTGGTACAGGCGGCATGCTCAGCAAAATAAAGGCTGCCGCAAAGGTTACTGCATCAGGAATTCCAATGATTATCGCAAATGGCGGAAAACCCGATATCCTGAAAAAACTTTTTTCCGACAAGGAGTCCGGAACCTTTTTTGTACCCAAAAAGAAAAAGCTGAAAAGCCGAAAATGCTGGATAGCCTTTACGTTGAAACCCAAAGGAGTTCTTATTGTTGATGACGGCGCCGCCGCTGCAATTATAAACAGAGGCAAAAGCCTTCTGCCCAGCGGTATCGTTAGTGTGGAAGGTGAATTCGATGTGGGCGCCCCCGTGGAATGCAGAAAATGTGACCATGAGACATTGGGCACCGGTCTTGTAAACTACAGTTCAACCGATATTCGCAAGATCATGGGACTTAAATCCAACCAGATTAAAAAGCGTCTCGGGTATAAGCTTTATGATGATGTTATTCACAGGGATAATCTAGCCATTACGGCTGAACATTGAGACCTTTGAAAAACGTCCCCTTTTGCCCAATTCCGGCGTCAGGCTCAAATTTTAATCCTCGAAATACTTAATGTATTCCTGTGGTTAAAATTTTCGCCTTTCTTGGTCTTGAACAAAATTGAACATTTTTCAAAGGTCTCACATAATTAGTTTGTTAAAGGGGAAGTGAGATGTCTATTGAATCGACAATAATGGAGATGGCAAAAGAAGCCCGAACTGCTTCTAAAGAGATTGCCAGATGTCCTTCAAACAAAAAAAATGAGGTTTTACTTAAGATTGCAGATAAAATCGAGGCGCAGGCAGTTTATATTCAGGAAGAGAATCAAAAGGATCTTGCCATGGCAAAAGAGATGGCTCTGTCGGATGCCATGGTCGATCGTCTCACAGTGACAGACGTAACCGTCAAATCCATGGCAAAAGGTTTAAGGGAGGTCTCACAGCTTAATGATCCCGTCGGTTCCACAAGCAAGGCATGGATGAGACCCAACGGCCTGGAAGTTTATAAAATGCGCATACCGCTCGGTGTGATCGGCATAATTTACGAATCGCGTCCGAATGTCACAATAGATGCCGCAGGCCTTTGTCTGAAAGCCGGGAATGCGGTCATTCTCAGAGGCGGATCAGAAGCGCTTCATTCAAACCAGGCTTTGGCGGGTATCATCAGTCGGGCACTTGCTGAAGCCGGTCTTCCTGCAAAAACCGTCCAGGTCGTGCCCATCAGAGACCGGGAAGCTGTCAAGGTTCTTTTGAATCAGGAGGAATTTATCGATCTCATTATCCCGCGCGGGGGGGAGGGATTGATTCGCTTTGTTGTGGAGAATTCAACCATACCTGTATTGAAACATTACAAAGGTGTGTGTCATGTATATATAGATGACGGAGCGGATCTGGGAATGGCCCAAAAAATCTGTTTCAATGCCAAGGTGCAGCGCCCCGGCGTATGCAATTCCATGGAAACAATGCTTGTACACCGGTCAATATCCCAGGAATTCCTGCCGCAAATGGCAAAGCGCTTTGTAAAGGCCGGTGTGGAAATCAGAGGCTGTGCTGAAACATGCAGGATATTGCCCGATGCCGTAAAGGCCGGCGAAGCGGATTGGCCGGAGGAATATCTTGATCTTGTCCTTGCCGTCAAAGTGGTTAAAGATATGGATCAGGCCGTCTCGCACATAACAAGGTATAGTTCCAGTCATACGGAAGCCATTGTCACTCGTGACTACAAAAGGGCAAGGCGCTTTGTGCGTGAAGTCGATTCTTCTGTTGTTCTGGTAAATGCTTCCACACGTTTTAACGATGGTGGGGAACTTGGGCTGGGTGCTGAGATTGGCATCAGTACCTCAAAGCTGCATGCCTTCGGACCTATGGGAGTGGAGGAACTTACAACCACCAAATTTGTGGTGTTTGGGGATGGGCAGATAAGAATTTAGACGGAGAATTTTTGAAACACATAGGACTCTTCGGCGGGACGTTTAATCCGATTCATTTAGGACATATCCAGGTTATTCAGGAAGTTAAAAAGGGATTTGGTCTGGATAAAATTTTTATTATCCCTTCGGCACTACCACCCCACAAAGAGCCGGACGGCTTGGTGGATGCCGGAGACCGGATAGAGATGATCCGCCTTGCTTTTTCAAACCACCCTGACTTTGCGATATCCGATGTTGAGCTGAAACGTTCCGGGCCTTCATATACCATCGACACGGTTCGCCATTTTAAGTCGATTCTGCCAGAGGATACCAAGCTTTTTCTCATCGTGGGGCTGGACGCCTTTTTAGAGATAGACACATGGAAATCCTATAAAGATCTTTTTCTGATGATACCTTTTATCGTTATGTCCCGAAGCACTGCGGGAGAAGATGGCACGGTTTTTGGGCTGAAAACCTTTGAAGATTATCTTAAATCCAGAATTTCAGAGGGATATAAAATATCAGCTTCGCAATCATCTTACATTCATGAAGAAAAACAGCCGGTTTTTGTATTTGATGTTACTCCTGTTGACATTTCATCAACAAAAATTCGTAAGTTTATCAAAAAAGGAAGGCTAATTAAATCTCTGGTACCTGAACTCGTCGAAGCCTTTATAAAAACCAAAGGACTTTATTTATGACAGATATTCCTGACCCGGCCCAAACCCTTGATCTTTATATCAAAGCCGCTTTGGGGAAAAAAGCAATGGATCTTGTTGTTCTGGATGTTCGAAAATTATCTTCTATTGCCGACGTTTTTATCATCTGTAGCGGACGTTCAAATCGTCAGGTTTTGGCGATAGGGGAACATATTCAGGTGGATCTAAAGAAGCACGGCATAAAGCCGTTAAGTGTGGAAGGCAAAAAAGAAGGGCACTGGGTTCTGCTCGATTATGGTCATGTAATTATTCATGTTTTTTATGAACCTGTTCGCAGCTTTTATGACCTTGAGGGTCTCTGGATAGATGCAGAAAGAATCGAGACTAAAAGTATGAGGGAAAATATAAAAACGGACATAACAGTTTGACTGTCTCGTAAAAAGTCAGAGTTTTCCGGCTCTGCCTGAAGAATCACTGCAAGAGTTTGAAGTGAACTAAAGTTTAAAGTGAGCTAAAGTTAAGGAATTCTGTCAATTATATAAAAACAGCGGAGCGAAGCGACACCATAACTTTAGGCATTTTAGATCACTTTAGACACTTTTAACTTGAACGGTTTTAAGTAAAACAGCCCCTTTCAGGGGCAAACCAAAGCCTGGTCCTCTGGGCAAGGATTTTTATTTGCCGGCCACATTTTTGCCACAGTGCTTGCATACTTTTGCCCTTTTCTTTATTATTTCCGCGCAAAAAGGACATTCCCGGGTGAAATATCGTTCATGAATCTTTTTCACAGACTCATCGACCTTTTTTTGGATAATCTCATTGCCGAATCTGGCACTCTTGATAGGCTCTATGGCTTCCAGTTCACCGATGTCACCAACCATCTCCGCTGCCTTTAACCGCACCCGTTGCGGTTCGGTGGCATCAAGAAGTAATCTGACAACCGTGACGGAGTCTTTGGAAACATAGGCGCCCGCAAGAATCGAAAAACCTTTTTTTATTTTCTCTTTCAAAATTTCCTGTTCCGCCAGAACCTGATCGTCAATTATTTGCCCGGTGCCCCCTATTTGACTGAATACAGGGATGCACTCAAACTGTTTGGTTCCCGGATAGTTCATACAGCGATAAGAAGCCTTATGACCATAATGTTCCTCCAAATTCTCCCAGCCCTGAACATACAACGGGCATTCATCATTAAAACAGACAAAAAGATAAGGGGTGCCCCAGCCAAGACCGTCACTGAAGCTAAACGGGGGGACTTCCCATATACTCATCTCCTTGCCGCAGTGGGGGCACAAGGGTTTTTTCTGGGAAAGAATTTTTTCTAAAACCTGTTCCTTGGTTTCAAAAGCCATTGATTATTCTCCATATTTGATTGCAATAACGTAAGATCGAGATTTTTAATAGTCAATGCTTTAAAAAGCAAGCTTTAAAACATGTACCATACCGGTATCACTTTCTATGAGCTGGAGGCGAAGCTGCCTGGCCGACTTGGCCTCACCTGGAAAAAACAGAAAGCCGTGGGCAAGAGTTTTCGGCTCAACGGCTTTATTTTGAAGTGATTTTTCACGTAAATCATTGATAATCGATCTTCGGGCATCCCTTGAGTCAATTCCGGCAACACCTCCCAGGACGGCTCCGGCAGCAGCACCCACTGCAGCGCCTTTGCCTGCTGCGCTGGCTACATTTTCGCCCGATACTATGCCGATGGCCGCTCCGATGATAGATCCTGCGGCAGCTCCCAAAAAGCCATGATAAGCCCCTTCTTCAAATATCTTTTTTGTCTTGGTATATTTAGTAGCCCTTTCATACGCAATTTTCCTGCTCAAAATCGGCCACAGGTTGCCTTTTTCATCTTCCAGAAATGTCTGTTGTGCGTTTATTTCCAGTGAGTGAGGACCGTGGTTGTCGAATACCACCTGAACCGGAAGCATGCCTGCACCGTGAATATCAAACCCAAAAGCTTCCCTGGTTTCAGCATTATCAACAAAAGCCCTGGCCGCCACTTCAGCTCCTGCTATACTTACGACATTATTCAATGCGGCCGGGGATTTAAAAGGGAGCGGCTTGACTTTGTAACTCGTGGAACAGGCGGATAAAAAAATAATAACCATGGTTAAAAAAAGAAGTGAGATGTATCTTTTCATGATTAATACTCCTATAGCAGACCTCGTAAAAACTATTTTATTAATAACTGCAATCCATCTATATTTCGTGTTTTAGTCGAAAATTGGATATCCAGTCGGTCTGGGTTGTAAGGTTCACAGTTCAAGGTTAATGGCCTTACGATTTTTTTAATTTCCAAATTTCTAAACTCAAGTTTCGGACCCAGATTTTGTATAGTACTATTAAAAAAGGTTTGCAATACTAAGTTGAATCAGCATGCTTGTTCACGAAATGTTCGGCTTAACTTCAGGAAGTCCGTTTTTATGCCAGCCTCGAAGATTGTAATAATCCTGTAACATGGTTCCGAGTTCTTCTTTTTTAATCCGGTGTCCTGTTTTAAGACTTTCTTTATAAAAACGTTTCGGGAGATTATCATCTTCAGGTTTCAGACCTTCCCGTATATTAAAGCAGCGAATCAGAGTTGATATTTCAGCAGCTCTTTCGCGCAATGCGGCTTTGTCCTGTTTTAAGCCGGTGGTCATCTCGATGATTTCTCCCAGCCGGTCCCAGGGATACATATCTCTGTAAAATCGGCATAGAATAAGTGTATCCATAAGAGTGAGACGATCTTCGAAATCGACCAGAAGTTCGGCTTTCCCCTTGATAGTCTCCGGGGCGATCACGCCTTTTATTTCAGGATTATGGAACGTCGCTCTTAAATGGCATGCGCCACGGTCGGCGGTGGCAAAGGCAAGCCCGCATCCCTTGAGAACCCTGGGATCATAACCGGGCAGTTCAAGTCCTTTAACATGCACAGCCATGTCTTCCATGTTCCAGGTTCGAGCTGCATGTCCAATCCCCCGAGCCAGGATGTCACCGACACCCTGTCTGGCTGCGATTTTTTTGAGCAAATCGGCTATGGCATCCACATCCCCATATTCTATCTTAAAATCAATCTTTTTCTTTTTGGCAGCCTCAATTGTAAATCCACAGAGATTTCCCGCTGATATTGTATCCATACCGAGTCTGTCGCAGATGTCGTTTAAATAAGCAATCTCCTCAATACTGTCGACCATGCATAGACCGCCAAAGGCAAAAATTGTTTCGTATTCAGGGCCTTCGATTTTTAGACCGGCATGGCGGCCGTTTAATACAGTAGTCATTCTGCCGCATGCGATAAAGCATTTAGCGCATGCACGTGGCCGAACTTTGCACTGCTTATGTAAGGCTTCTGCACTGATATTTTCCCATTTATCAAAAAAACCTTCAGACCAGTATCTGGTGGGGAAAGCCTTTATTTTATTGACGGACTCGACCATCATGGGCGTGCCCATGTTTTTGTAAGCCTGAACAACAGGATTGTTTTTTGATTCTGCAGACAGCTCCTTGGAAAAAAGCCTCACACGTTCCTCATCAAAAAGCGGACGCCTTTTATCACCTTTAAATACTATAGCCTTGAGATTTTTTGAGCCCATGACAGTTCCCACACCGGTTCTTCCTGCAGAGCGCCAGTAGTCGTTTTCGATAAGGGCAAATCGAACAAGGTTTTCTCCTGCCGGGCCGATAACCACGGCTCCGGACTTTTTTGCGCCTTTGCCGAATTTTCTGTTTACAGTATCTTCGGTTTCATGGGTTTCCATTCCCCAAATGTCGGAAGCATCATGGAATTCTACACCTTCAGGCTTTATAACAATAACCGCCGGACTCTTGCTTTTGCCCATGACAACAATGGCATCAAACCCTGCTGAATCAATAGCTTCAGGGACTTTTCCACCGGCGTAAGATTCAGAATAAAAACCGGTTTGAGGTGACTTTGTAAAGACTCCGTAGCGGCTTGAGCCCCATATCATGCTGTTTGTGATCGGGCCGGTTGTGAAAATCAGACAGTTGTCCGGTGAGAGCGGATCAACGCCTTGCGGATTCATTGAATAAAGGAGATATGAAGCCAGTCCTTTGCCGCCAAGGTATTTCAAAAGCACGGTATCAGGTAAGGTTACGATATCATGTTTTCTATCGGTTAGATCGACTTTCAAAAATCTGCCGTAAAAGCCATACATTATTGATTCTCCAGCAAATGGTGATTTGTTTAGTCATAAAACCTGGTCCTTTGGGCCAGGTCAGAGATGATTTGGCTGTGTTTGACCAGTAACCTGGAAGTGCCTAAAGTTTGAAGTGATCTAAAGTGATCTAAAGTTAATGTATGTGCCGTTGGCACTATCAATTTAAATAAAAACTGATTTGCGCTGAAAGCGCTTTCCTCAACTTTAGGCACTTTAGCTCACTTTAGGCACTTCTAACTTGTTATGTCCAGCGTCCGGGTATAACGGTCCGGCAATATTTACATTGATTTCCGTCCAGGTTGTAAGTCGGTATGAAATAGCCAATCCGCTCAATTAGCAGTTTTTTACAGTTGTGGCAATAGGTGTTATTCCCCTCCGGATAGGAAGCGTTACCCACATACACATAATGGATTCCTTCAACCATGGCAAGCTTGCGAAACCGGACAAGGGTTGAGATTGGAGTAGAGGGCAAACGGTCGAGTTTGTATCTGGGGAAAAAACGTAAAAAGTGCAAGGGATAATCAGGCCCAAGGTTTGTAAGAATCCACCGGCACATCTTTTTTACCATTTCGGCATCATCCACATACCCCGGAACAATTAGGGTTGTAATTTCAAAGTGGACTCCCTGTTCATGCAGTGTTTTGAATGTATTTAAAACCGGTTGCAGACGTCCGCCGTTCAATTTTCGGTAGATGGCATCGCTGAACGATTTGAGATTTACATTGGCAGCGTCCAGAACGTCGCATAGTTTTAGGAGAGGCTTTCGATTAATGTAACCGTTTGAGATCCATAAATTAGATATCCCGTTATCTCTGGCCAGTCGGGCGGTATCTATCATATACTCAAAAAAAGTAGTGGCTTCGGAATATGTGTAGGCGATGGACTCGCAACCGGTGCTCTGTGCGGTTTTTACGACATCAGCAGGAAAAAGCTCGTAGTGGCGGACTTCGTGAGGTTTGGTCTGGGAAATTTCCCAGTTCTGGCAATTCAAACAGCGAAAGTTGCAGCCGGTGGTGGCGATGGAAAACGCTTTTGACCTGGGTTTGAAATGAAACAGCGGTTTTTTTTCAATGGGATCCACATTCATACTGCAAGGATTGCCGTATGTCAGGCTGTAAAGGGTGCCGTCCATATTGACCCTGGAACGGCAGACACTGCGGTCACCGGGTGATAACAGACACCTGTTGGGGCAGATACCACACATTACCAGTTTGTTGTCCAGCTTTGTATAAAAAAATCCCTCGTGAGACCATTTCCACAATTTTTTAGGTGCATCTCCTTTAAAAACACGGCCGCGGATATCGGCCGGTCCTGCCGCCGCACCCGCTTCTATGGAAAAGGGCCAGAACGCATTGGCCTGAACAGCGCTGCAAAGGAGTCCCGCACTACAATAAAGAAAATGACGCCTACTTATTTTTTTCATTACAAACAACCATAACAATTAAGCTGCAAAGTTTAATGCCGATTAATCCGGTTGCGGCCCAAATTATTCCACAATAGGGGATCAATAATACACTTATTACCAGGGTGCCGAATGCGGCTCCAATAAGATCGGCAGAAAAAGTTCGGGTCACTGCCGGAGCGTCTCCTCCCCGCAAATAGAGAGCCACAGGAAACTGAAAACCACAGATAAGCGAAACCACAAAACCAAAAACAAGAAAAAAAATTACCGGCAGCCTATCTCCATATTGCAGAGCCAAAATCAGCAGGCCCATCAGGGCAATCAGCAGTCCATCGGCAAATGCCAGGGTCTGTTTGCTTCTGTAACGCAGTCTGTCGCCGAACCAGGCACCGGGCAAAAGGCCAGCCAGGAAAACGGTGACAATCATACCGATTTGCAGATAAATATAACCGAAAAAGATTTGAAAAGCAAATATTACCAGAACCTCACTCCCCATTACCGTACAGCCTGTGGAAAAGAGGACAAACTCTTCGGCACTGATACGCATAAGGTAAATCAGGCAAAGTATGGTCAGGACTGCGATGAAGCAGGTCGGAGAAGAATCAAACTTGGCAAACCACTGCATAAACATCAGGCGCATCAATCGGGGGGAATCATCACGATTTTTAGGAGCCGTTGGATCTATCAGGGCATTTAAGCGCTTGATTCTTTCACGTGTCAGGTTGCCGTAAAAATACCCTCTGATGTAGCGGGTATGGATACCTTTTTTAATCAGAAGAGCCGGGATATCGGTACTAAGGGGTTGAGAGCTGCACAGAAAAAATATCTTTTGTCCCGGCAGTAAAAGCACATGGTCGAAATAGTCGGTAACGGTATTATAAAGCGAGGAAAGCTTCTGGCGCTGCGGCTCGGCCAGGTAATTATCATATCCCTTCATGGCAAAACTAAACACCCCCTGCCTGGTGAGGTGACTCCTGGCCAAAGCAAAAAATCTGTCTGTAAAAAATCTGTTGATTTGAAAAGTATCAGGTTCACCCAGATTGACTATGATAGAATCGTAAATTTTGTGTGAGCCTGCAAGATATGCCCGGCCGTCTTGATGAATAACATTCAGGCCGGGAATCCTTTTTATCAGGCCAAACCTGAATTGAACATCTGCAACCTGCGGATCGAGTTCAGCATAATCGACCGAGGCAGGCTTATACTTTTCCAGTTCGGCCATCATGCCGCTTTCTGCGGAAATCAGAAGAATATTCTTTGCCTGATTCAATTGAGCCAACGGATAATGGATGGTCTCTTCAGCCATGTTCAGATTCTGACTACCATACAGGGGGTTGCCGCTCACGAACAGCGTAAACTGCTCCTGGTCTTGCTGGACTTGAATCCGGCCATAACGAGATTCGCTGTAAAAAGCCAGTTTGCCTTCTGAAGGGTTGAGAGATGCGGGTTCCAAAAAAATGCCGACAACCAGAATGGCAACCGTAACACCCGTCCCCAAATAAACCGCGGGATGATGCCGGGAAGAGGCACGCAACAGGAGGCAGGTTGACAGCACCAGCGGTAAATTTGCTAAAAAAACGGCCTGTAAAGGGGTAACCAGAAAAACAAGGGCAAAGGAAAACAGGGCGCCGCCTGACACATCTCCAAGATTGTCGATTATATATATACGGGTGCCCGGATAATCCGGATTTTCTGTTCGTATGACAAAAAGACTGTACGGAAGGACAAAACCGAGCACAAGGCAATAGGGCGCAATTGTAAAAAAGGTAAAGGCAAAAGTGGGATAAAATCCTGTCGAGGTTCCGTGAATAAAAAAAACATCACGAAGATGGCGAATGGCCAGAATTTGCATAGCGGGCAGGCCTGCCAGAACAAGGGAGAGCCAGCCCAGTCGATTGACGGTGGCCTTCCAGAAGCGTTTTGTGACCCCGCGGGCCAGGAGAGTACCGATTCCGCCAAGGATCAGCCAGTTGAAAAGAATCAGGGCGATAACGAACTCATTGCCCTGGAATTGTGCTAAAAATTCACGAATGATCAATAACTGGGTCACCACAGAGGAAATGCCCGTAGCAATGACCACCCGTGTTACGGCACGTTCACTTTTCCTCTTCAAAATATTGAACCTGATAGGTCAAAATTTCAAGACGGCTTTTCTTCCAGTCATCGGCAGGCAGTCCGGCTTTCATGCAAAGATGGGAAAGGAACTGCTCAGGTTTGGGCAATTGCTCCCAGACCTGGGGTAAAAAAGTGGCGTTTGCCGGCCCCTTGCTAAGAATAACGCCGTCCACATTGACTCGCAGTTTAGCAAGCAAATCCTTGCTGTCCCGGTATTCCAGATGATGGGGTTCGGTAAGGATACTGACTTCGATATCCACCCGATCGAGTTCATGGGCTTTCAAAGAGGGAAAACGTGGATCATGGAAAGCGGCATTAATGGCATTGCGCTTTATTCCGGCCAAAATCGATTCAGTGGAATCCAAGTTTCCGATACACCCTCGCAACTGTTTGTTAATGGTAAGGGTTACAAAGGTGCCCCTGTGGTCCTGAAAAGCACTGTCGGCCAAGGTCTCGGGATCAACAGTGATCGATTTTTTACCAAGCCTTTCCGCAATGGTCTGCCGGGCAAGTCTCATCAGTGCTTGCCCCTGATGCTTTTTCAAAGGCTGAGAGGGATCAATACTGTTTTGCATGGATGAACCTCCATAAAAAGCTATGGCCGCATAACCGACAACCCTTGAACGATCTCCCGCCGTGTCTCCGCTGTTTGAATAGTGGAGAAGAATGGGTTGCCATCCGTGTCGGCGAGCCATATTTATCAAAACCAGAATCGGTATTCTGCCGCAGGCCGCATTTTCACGCGTTAGCAATTTACCGGCGTCAAGATTTAATATCAATTTGATGGTTTCCCGGTCTCTGGCCACCGCCTCTTGATAGGAGAGATAGTGGGACAAATCCGAACTGACCACCAGCAGAGTGTTTTGATCGATTAAAGGGTCGAGCGCCGCTGAAACCCGGTCCACAAGATCACTGTCCTGACCAAGGACAATCGGTATGAGTTCGAAATTTTTTAGAAAATATTGAAGAAACGGGAGAACCACTTCCACGGAATGCTCAAGCCGGTCGGAAGCCGGAATTGCTTGAAACAGGTGGTTATTGTTGCGCAGCATTGTCGCATCTTGATTTAGCGGAATCAGGCCCAGAGGAGTTTCATAGGCGATCACGTCGCTGATGGCACCGCCTTTGAATCTGACGCGATGATCCGGGGCCATAACGATGACTCTTTTGAATTGATTTTCCTTTAATGCCAATGAGATATGCGCCGATGTCAATCCTGAATAGATATAACCGGCATGGGGCATTATAAGGGCTTTTAATGAAGTATGGGGGAGGTGTTGCACATGAGTCTGTTTAACCCGGCCGGTGAGTTGTTCGATAATAGACGTCAATTCAGACTGTGTTTTAGGATAAAAACTGCCGGCATATACAGGTTTGCGGACATCATCGGCATTGGCCGCGTCAACCCGGAGGAGGATCATCGGACAAAGTGCAAGAAGAATGGTAAAAAATAGACTGAAAATTTGCTTCATGGCAGGATCCGCTATTTTATAAATTGTCAGCAATTAATCAATATTGTCAGTCTCGTAAAAAGTCAAAATCCGACGGCAAAGTAAAAAGCTCCAAATTCAAGGCGCGCAAATCCTGAGGAATTGGCTATCCGCCGGTCCCGTAGGGAGCGTACTTATAGTACGCTGCAATGACGAAGGACGCAGCGCAACGCAGAAGTTGGACTTTTTACGAAGCCGTATAGTAAAATACAATAGGGACCAAACGCTGTCAAACAAAAACAGATATCAATTTAAAGTTGCGAAAGTTCTGCACTATGTCCCCATGCCCTGGTGAGGGTTGGGTGAAAAATGGCGATTGACACCCCGACTTGCCTCTGATATTCAGACCTTGTAAAGTAGTTAAATAGTTGAGTAGTTAAA
>JAUWLP010000051.1 GCA_030613575.1 Desulfobacteraceae bacterium | reverse complement strand
TGCCATAACCAATAACTTGGATCAGGGCTACGCCAAAAGAGCGGAGCAGGAGATGAATGAGCAAATTTTTAAGGCCCTGATCGCAAAGACCGATTTCGAGTTGCCGGATTCAATGGTCGACTATGAACTGGAAAGGATTATCGAAGAGGTTGAAAAGACTTTATCTTATCATAACAAGTCGTTGGAAGATCAGGGGCTGTCCAGAGAAATCCTTTTGGAAAAACATCGTGAACTGGCAAAAAAGAAGGTAAGAAGGCATCTGATTTTAGACAAGATTATCGAGCAGGAAAATATGACCCTTTCGGAGGAAGAATTAAAAAATGGTTTTGAGGAGATGGCCAAAGGCTTTAATCAGCCTGTTGAAGAAATAAAAAAGTATTATAGTCAGAATAATGACAATCTCGAGTTTTTTAAACAGACCCTACTTGAAAAACATGCTATAGAACTTATTATTAAAAATAGTATTATAGAAGAGGTAGAACCCAGCTTAGAGCAACAATCTGAAATTTAAATCCAACGGTTTCAAAGAACTAAATTGTTGCGAATAAAAAATACAAAGTGATAAAGGAGACTATTTGTGCCACTAATACCCATGGTTATAGAGCAGAGCAGCAGAGGTGAACGTGCCTATGACATATACTCGAGGCTGCTCAAAGACAGAATAATTTTCCTTGGCTCGGCTATTGATGATGAGATTGCAAATCTTTTGATAGCACAACTTTTGTTCCTCGAATCCGAAGATCCTGACAAGGACATCAATTTTTACATCAATTCCCCTGGAGGTATCGTGACAGCCGGTTTGGCGGTATATGATACCATGCAGTACATTAAACCGGATATTGCCACCGTATGTATCGGCCAAGCAGCCAGTCTGGGGGCGCTTTTACTGACGGCCGGCACAAGAGGTAAGCGCTATACCCTTCCAAGCGCAAGGATTTTGATTCACCAGCCCATGGGAGGATTTAAGGGGCAAGCATCAGACATAGAAATACAGGCCAAAGAGATCCTTCGTATGAAGGATACCCTGAATCACATTCTGGTACTGCATACAGGAAAAGATTTAGCGCATATACAGTCTGACACGGACCGTGATTTCTTCATGACCGGTCAAGAGGCCAAAGAATACGGCATTGTCGATCACGTTATAGTGAACAGAGATGATCTTGATAAAATAGAAAAGGCGGAGGCTTAAAATGTCGAAAAAAGGGGATATGAACAACAATCTCTTTTGTTCGTTTTGCGGAAAAAATCAGAAAGAGGTGCAGAAACTGATCGCCGGCCCCGCGGTCTATATTTGCGATGAATGCATACAGCTATGTAGTGAAATCATTGAAGAGGAAAAAGGAAAAGATGTAGACGGCATGGAGCAGCTCATTTTTCCAAAAGAGATAAAGGCAATACTCGATGATTACGTGATTGAACAGGATCCGGCAAAAAAAATTCTTGCTGTTGCTGTTTATAATCATTACAAACGTCTTGATTCTTCGGTCAGGACAGAAGAGGTTGAAATCCAGAAAAGCAATATCCTTCTTATTGGGCCGACCGGCTGTGGAAAGACATTGCTGGCGCAGACACTTGCAAGATTTTTGAATGTACCCTTTACCATTGCTGACGCTACTAGCTTGACAGAAGCCGGCTATGTTGGCGAGGATGTTGAAAATATCATCCTTTCCCTGCTTCAGAATGCCGATTACGATGTGGAAAAAGCCCGGCGGGGTATTGTTTACATTGATGAAATTGACAAGATTGCACGTAGATCCGACAACCCGTCCATTACTCGTGATGTTTCAGGAGAAGGGGTTCAGCAGGCATTATTGAAGATTATAGAAGGAACTACAGCCAGTGTACCTCCCAAGGGAGGACGAAAGCATCCGCAGCAGGATTTTGTCAAGGTTGACACCTCTAACATACTTTTTGTTTGTGGAGGAACCTTTACAGGGCTTGAGCAGATTATACAGCGGCGTTTGGGCTCCAAAGTCATGGGCTTTGGTGCTAAAATCGTAAAGCAGGAAGAAAAAAATATCGGTGAAATCCTGAAGATGATTCAACCCGAGGATCTGATCAAATTCGGTTTAATTCCTGAATTTCTGGGTCGTCTGCCTGTTATTGCAACCCTTGACGAATTGAATGAGCTTGCTTTGATAAGAATACTGGGGGAGCCGAAGAATGCCCTTATAAAACAGTTTGCAAAACTCATGGAGATGGAAGGGGTAAACTTAAGATTTACAGATAGCGCCCTTGCAGCCATTGCCAAAGAGGCCTTGAAAAGAAAATCCGGCGCCAGAGGCCTTCGTGCCATTATAGAGAGCTCGATGATAGATATTATGTATGAAATTCCTTCAATGGAGAATGTAAAGGAATGTGTCATCGGAGAAGATACAGTGATCAACAAAGAGGATCCCATTCTGTTATTCGAGCAGCCCAAAAAACAAGCACAAAACAGCTGATTAGAGGTATAACATATTACAATGATTAATTTGCCGAAATTTTTTAAGGATAATGATTCCGATGTGCCGGAGTTACTGCTTCCGCTACTTCCGCTTAGAGATATTGTGGTTTTTCCACACATGGTTGCCCCCCTTTTTGTGGGACGTTCAAAATCCGTGAAAGCCCTTTCCGATGCAATGAACAACGATAAAAGAGTTTTTCTTGCCACTCAAAAAAAGGTGGATATTGACAACCCTACAGAAAAAGACATCAGTCAGATCGGGACCATTGCAAACATACTGCAGCTTCTTCGGCTTCCGGACGGCACGGTAAAAGCTCTGATTGAAGGAAAAACCAGGGCTTCTATTGTCCATTTTATCAGGAACCCGGAGTTTTTGCAGGTGGTGCTGAAACCGATCGAAGAAACTGAAATATTGCAGGCCGAGGGTGAGGCACTGATCAGGGCTATTCATGATAGTTTCGATGAATATGCTAAAGTAAATAAAAACATCTCAAAAGATCTTGTGAAAAATGTTTCTTCCATCTCAGATCCTTCAAAATTAGCGGATACTGTGGCGGCCCATTTTTCTTTCAAAATAGCGGATAAACAACGCCTGTTGGAAATGGTTGTTATGGAAGAGCGGCTGTCTCTTCTGTTAAGTTTGATAAAGATGGAGATCGATATTTTCGGGATGGATCAGAGGATAAAAAGCCGTGTCAAGAAACAGATGGAAAAAACCCAGAAGAATTACTATCTGAATGAACAGATGCGGGCAATCAAAAAGGAGATCGGAACAGAAGACGAACATAGAGACGAGCTGAAGGATCTTGAAAAGCGAATCAAACGCAAAAGGATGTCAAAGGAAGGTGCAGCCAAGGTCAGACACGAGTTCAAAAAGCTTAAGATGATGACCCCCATGTCGGCAGAAGCAACAGTGGTTCGAGGCTATATTGATTGGTTGATAAGTCTTCCCTGGTTTAAAAAGAGCAAGGTTCGAAAAGATATTGAAGAAGCAGATAAAATACTGGAAGAAGACCATTACGGGCTGGAAAAGCCAAAGGAGCGTATACTTGAATACCTTGCAGTCCAGTCTTTGGTCAATAAAATCCGGGGTCCAATACTCTGTTTTGTGGGACCGCCCGGTGTAGGAAAAACATCTTTGGCCAAATCTGTTGCCAGAGCCACGGGAAGAAAATTTGTACGTCTTTCACTGGGAGGTGTTCGGGATGAGGCTGAAATTCGGGGACATCGGCGCACCTATATCGGCGCAATGCCGGGTAAAATCATTCAGTCTCTTAAAAAAGTCGGTGTTAACAATCCGGCATTTTGCCTTGATGAAGTTGATAAAATGAGCATGGATTTCCGTGGCGATCCCTCGGCCGCCCTTTTAGAGGTCCTTGACCCGGAACAAAATTACAGCTTCAACGCCCATTATCTTGATATGGATTACGACCTTTCAGACATTCTTTTTATTACCACAGCCAATACGCTGCCTGAAATACCTCTGCCGTTACAGGACAGAATGGAGATTATTCGTTTGCCCGGCTATGCAGAGTATGAAAAATATTATATTGCCAGAGACTTTCTTTTATCCAAACAGATCGAGATGAACGGACTTAAAGATAAGAATGTACATTTTTCCAAGGGAGCTGTTCTTACAATTATTAGGAGATATACACGAGAATCAGGGGTTAGAAACCTTGAGCGCGAAATCGCTTCAATCTGCCGCAAAATCGCCCGCAAAGTGATAAAGGATAAAGAAAGCAAAGGTTTTAGGGTAACAGCAAAATCAGTGCAGAAATACTTAGGGCCACCGCGCTTCAAAGCGCTTCAGATAGAGGAAAAAGATCAAATCGGAACTGTTACAGGACTTGCCTGGACACAGGTGGGAGGGGAATTGCTTTGTATCGAGACACTGATTATGTCCGGTAGGGGAAAACTTGCTATGACCGGCAAACTAGGAGATGTGATGAAGGAATCTGCTCAGGCAGCCGTGAGTTATGTCCGATCGCGTGCCGAGCATCTCGACATAGACAGAAAATTTTACAAGAAATTTGACATTCATATTCATATACCTGAAGGTGCCATTCCAAAGGACGGTCCTTCGGCAGGAATTTCAATGTGCACATCCCTGGTTTCGGCCCTTTTAAAAAGGCCTGTTTATCATAATATTGCCATGACCGGTGAAATAACCTTGAGAGGGCATGTTCTGTCTGTCGGTGGATTAAAAGAAAAAATTCTGGCAGCTCACAGAGGTGGAGTTAAGAAAGTTCTTATTCCCAAAGAAAACAAAAAGGATTTAAAGGATATACCACCCACGGTTTTAAAAGAGGTTGAAATTGTTTTGGTGAAGCACATGGACGAAGTTCTGTCTCATTCGTTGATTTTAAATGAAGGGGATACTCTTTTTAAAGAAAACGACATGCCGTTTGACATAATGCAAAAAGAAATTGATCTGGAGCAGCCGTCAGCTTTAATATAACTCGAATTTTATAGGGATATTTTTAGAACAATTAAATCTTGACTTCATGCTGTTAAATTGTTAGCGGTGTTTGGCTTTTTCAAAACCGCATAGCCTAAAATCTGCAAGTAAGTTATAGAGGCGTTTTGCAAAGGTCTCGGGGCGGGTAGCTCAGTTGGGAGAGCATCGGCCTTACAAGCCGAGGGTCACAGGTTCAAGCCCTGTTCCGCCTACCATTTGGGGGTGTAGCTCAGTTTGGTTAGAGCGCCGGCCTGTCAAGCCGGAGGTCGCGAGTTCAAGTCTCGTCACTCCCGCCATACAAATAAAAGCCTGTCATTGAGAAGACAGGTTTTTTTTATTATGAGCAATTTTAGCATCATAAAAACCAGTTAACCCAGGCCCAGGCCTGTTTTTTGTTTGCCCCAAGTGACATTGCTTCGGTCCTGAAATATTAAATGACATAATTATCCACGAGGCACGTCACACCAGGGCGGGCTTCTAAACTGTTGAACGACTCAACGAGGTCTGAAAATCGCTTTTTAATACAATATATTGTATTATTTTTATCTTGACACACAATATAATTCTTCGGTATTTAAAAGATAAATTCCTGTGCATTGATTTTAAGTTTTGCATAATATTTTAGTGAATTATCATGGAACATAAAGATCTCCTTTATTTTCTCCAGCATGTTGGAACGGATCCCTCTCGTCTGATATTTGAAGACGATCTTACGGGCATCTATAACCGCCGTTTTCTCCTAAACTACTTGCAGCACAAGGTGTCCTGGGATTCTCTGGAAAGCCGGCCGGTATCATTGCTCATGATGGACCTGGACTATTTCAAGGAGATCAACGATACGTACGGTCACGATGCTGGCGATAAAGCGCTTATCTGGGTGGCCGGGCTGGCCAAAAAACTGTCAGGAGACAAAGGATTGGCCATACGTTACGGGGGTGATGAGTTCATGATTCTCATGCCGGGCGCTGATAAGGAGTCGGTCCTTAAAGTTGGCGAAGCGCTTATGCAGCAGATCCATAATGAACGCTTCTACTTAGACGAAGTGGGTGATGATTTAAATATAACCATAAGTGTAGGGGTTGCTTCAGCTCCTGATGATGCTCAGAGCGGCAAGGATCTCATCCGGAAGGCAGATACCGCGCTCTATTACGCCAAAAGATTTGGGAGGAATAGACTTGCCAGTGCAGAGCAAGTCGCCCTCCAGGACGTGTTCCCCAAAACCGCTCTCCATCAATTGGATAAAGCAAAAATCACCGGTCGAAAGACCCAACTCATTAAGGTTGCCGAGGCCCTGAAGAAATTTGGTCAGCGCCAAAACCAGTTTCTCATCATCAAAGGCGCCGACGGCATGGGCAAAACCGAATTCTTGGGAGCGATCCGTCAGAGTCTGCCCAAAAACAAGATATGGCAGGTTGCGGTAAACGGTATTGCCCAAGAGGCGTTTCGTCCCTATTATATGATCACAAACATTTTAGTCGAGTTGCTGAATCAACAGCCCGACAAAGGCAAAAAGGTATTAGAGGGTCTGACTCCCAAGGAAACCAACTATCTTTCCTACATCTTACCTCAACTGGTGGAACCAGAAAATCTCTCTCATCAAGAAGATGAAAAAACTCTGAGTGCACAACTCTTTGATAATCTGATTCATTTCATTCTCAAACTGCTCGATTCCCGGCATTTTTTTCTACTTATCGATGATATGCATTACATTGATGAGGCAACTCTTTTCCTGCTGAGACAGTTGCTGCTGCGCCGGGATATTCCACTATTTATCTGTGGAACTGCATCTGATATCCATCTGAATAACGTCCGGGGAGAAACCATTCCCCTGGAACAGTTTCTCGCTGCCTTTGAGCAGGAATTGAGTATTAGCCGATTGAATCTTGTCCCGCTGACCGCTAATGACATTGCAGATCATTTTCAAAGGATCTTTCCCAATATCTTTCTGCCTGAAAATTTTGAGAAAGTTCTGGCCCAGCTTACCCAGGGCAACCCTCTTTTTATCAACGGGATTCTACGCAAACTGGTTTTGGATGGGAAAATCACTTTGACCGGACAACAATGGGTTGTCAAAGACCTGGAGGATGGATATCTGCCAAACTCCCTGGAAGAGATTGTCAGTCAGAAAATCGCTGCTCTGGATGAAGAGGGCAGGAAGATACTCGACCATGCAGCCATATTTGGTGAAAATGTCTCACTGAGTATGCTTGCCGGGGGTTCCAAAAGCATGGAAATTAAGGTCCAGGAGTTTATTGATCAGGCCGTGACTCAGGGCCTAATCAGCTCAGAATTCAAGAAAAACGATGAAATCATCGGCTTCCTGAGCCGCCGCGTTTTGGAGATTACCTATGGAGCGATCCAGGAGGATCGAAAACAGGAACTCCATGGGCGGATCGGCACCTACCAGAAAAATCTCCATAACCAACACCTTCTCCCCTCGGCTGCGACGCTTGCTTACCATTTTCAACTCTCGGCCAACCGTGAAAAAGCTCTATCATACCAAGAGTCACAAAAGGTATACAACAGCAAAATATTTAATGCGCAAGAGGCCATGCACTACACGGGAGAAACGCTGCCAGAAGCCGCCCCGGAGGATTTCCCTATAGATCCCGCCAGCCTGGCACAAATCCCGGGACTTATTCATCTGCTTTTTACCTCCGTGCGTAACATCAAGCTCTATCCATCCGGAAGCAGTGCCATCTTCGATGCCACCAAGCAGCTCAAAGAAACTATCGACAAGATCCTGACGGACAATGAACGCCTTAATATTACTCAAATAGAGAAGACTTTGATGGTTAACGGCGAACCATTGGATGTTGCCGAGTTTAAATCTATTGCCGAGAATTTCGTGAAGTTCCTCAGTCGGATGGAGCTGACAGGCATTGCCTTTTACCGGGGGCTCAGGGAAAAGGAATTGACGGTGATGCTGGAATCCCTCAGCCGGATCAGCAAGGAGATAACCGACCGGCATTTCTGGAAGCATTTCTCAAGGGAAAACCGGTTATTTCATATTGAATTCAAACAGGTGCGTTACACCACCATGAAGGAGGCCGAGAAAGGGACCAAACATCAAGAAATAGGACAGGAAAATGTCAAAGTGGCCCCAATGCCAGATTCTGCCAAGTTGCTCGCTATCGGCTTCCAAGAGCTGGATGAGGAGGATTTGATCCAGCTTCCGCAAGTGATACGGTGTCTGCTTACTTCTGCCAACAACATCAAACTCTACCCTCCGGAGAGCAATGCCGTCAGCTACTCTATTGATGAGCTTCATGAGGCTCTGCACGACATCCTGGTCAGGCGGCCTGCCTTCATTCTATCGCAGGTCGGCGAAGGTCTTTTGGTTAACGGTACAAAGATAGACACCGCAGATTTCAAGACCATGGCGGATAGTTTCCTCAAGTTTATGGAGAGAATCGGGCTCAGCAGTCTTACGTTCCTAAAAAACATCTCCACTCAAGAGCTGAAAACCTTTATTTCAGTCCTTGGTCAATCTATGGACGATGAATTGAATAGCGAGTTCTGGCAGCTTTTTGCAAGGAAGCAGAAATTATCCGGCATCCTCTTCGACCAACATCTTTATGGGGTTCTGGAGGAACAGGTTGGAATCGGTTCTGACTATACAGTACCCATGGAGGAGATGGTGTTAGTTGATGACGCAGATCTTGCATCTCAGATTACTGTGGAGCCAGAAGTGGATGAACCAATATCAAAAGCGTTGCAGGTAAACCAAGGTTTGGTGCCGATTACGGAAGCTTTTATTGAATCAATAATGCAGCAGTTGCACGATCACTTTCTCAAGGGTGAAGAGAAAAAATCCAGGCAATTGGTCGATCAACTTTTCCATGGATTCGCAGACCAGACACCTCTGATTCGAACGAAAGTGATCAATGCCTGTGACAGTTTGCTGAAAGATCTGGATTTTGCCTTGCAATCTCAATGGGTTGAACTGCTATTAGATCCGTTGCTGCGAATTTTGCCGGAAGAGGAAGACCCCGATCTCCTTAAAAAAACAAGCTTACTTCTTTCTCGAACCACTGCCCATCTCATCCGGTTTGGTGACTATGAGAGGGCCTGTCGGATTCATACTCATTTACGACTGCGCCAAAAACAGCTGCAAGGCAGTCAACATGCGCAGGTCAGGCAGGAGGAAATAACTTCCATTCAAGAGCTGGACCCGAAAACTCGGGGGATACTACTGGAAGATATGAAATCCCAGGACCCATCCCGGTTACAACTATCCACCCGCCTTCTTGGCAGTATGGGGCCGGCAGCCTTACCGATACTTATCGAGGTCATAAAAAAAGAAGATGGCCTTAAATTGAGACAGATCGCTTCCCATCTGCTTGGAAATTTGGGCCCGGCAGCGGCCAAGATTCTCAGACGTGAACTGATACTTGAAGGCTTTGCCCAGGAACGTGTGCGAATTCTGGATGTAATCGACAACATAACCCAGGACCTAAAGACAGAACTGGCTTTCGCTCTGGGTGACGAGAGCCACGAAGTTCGGCAAGCAGCGTTTCGTCTCGCAGAGCGCCTGAATAATGAAGATGTTATGTCACTGCTTTTGGATTATGCCACCCAAGAAGATCAAAGTATGGCGGTATTTGCTATAAAATCCTTGGGAAAACTCAAATCCACGGGAGTAGTGGATGCGCTTGTTTCCCTGATGAATTCCACCAAAGATACGGAGCGTCTCATTGCCTGTTGCAGGGTTCTTGGGCGAATAGGTGATCCGGCCGGTATCGAACCACTGGCCAAAATCATGGCCCCCGGAGGGTTTTTCGCTTTCCGTAAAAAAAAGAACACCCGGGTTCGTGCTACCGCCGCTTTTGCCCTGGCTCAGATAGATCATCCCAAGGTGGCTGAAGTGTTTGCTATTTATGTGGAAGACCGTGACCCACGGGTTCGACAAATCGCCCGAGATCAGGTGGGCCTGCAAAATTCCTCCTCATCTCGCTAAACGCGGCACATAAAATCAAGTTAAATAGGACGCAGATTTTCGCAGATATACACAGATAATGTTGTTATTTTGCAATTTAAGAATCTTGATAATCTGTGTTCATCTGTGTCCAAAAAAGGAAATTCCTATACTATTTAATTATAGCTGAAGCTTTATGGAATCGAATTCAGGGGCAAACCAAAGCCTGGTACTTTGGGCCAGGATTCTTTATTATTCATACGAAATATGGACTAGAGATTCAACCGAATTACCATTGCTTCGAGATAAATCGATTTCATTTGTTGACTGGCCATTGCCTGTTTAATGGGCGGAAGTTTCAGAATAACCCCTAAAACAGCGGCCATGGCACGGTGGCTTTTTAACACCTGATTATCAAAAATCAGATCTTGAAGCTTGCCCCGCTCAATGGCCATAACCACGACCCGGTGGGCTGTGTTCAGCGGTGTAATTACCCTCCGGGCCCTGGATTGCAGGCTAATGCAATCCTCGGGACAGACCCTGGCACAGACACCACATCCCAGACAAGTTTTCTCGTTAACTCGTGCCTTTTTCTTTTTGGGATGATGAGGATCGTTGGCCGAAACCAGGCTCATGGCCTCGACAGGGCATACGGTTATACATTTTCTGCACCCCGTGCATGTCTCATCTTGAATTTTCGGGATAAAATTGGTTGTATGAACCGGCTGCAAAATCGCAAATTTCCGGGCGGTAATCATGGCATCGCAGCAGCATCCGCAGCAATTGCAGATAAAATTCACATCTTCTCTAACATTGTCACCGAATTGTACCAGATTGTGTGAATAAGCTGTTTCCAGCAATTCCAGGCATTCCGACACCTCAACCCGTCGGGCATAGTCATATTTTACCAGCGATGACGCCACCGAGTTAAAGGTCATGCATATTTCTTTGGGCGCATCACAATCTCGGCCCACATGAGACATTTTATGGCGGCAATAGCAGGTGCTGATCCCTATGTGTGAAGCGGTTTTAATGACCTCGGTCGCCCTTTCATAATCGAAAATCTGTAATGCGTTCTCACTTGAAAAAACCGGCTCATGAACAAAGACCCTTCCCAGCTTGGTTTCTCCGGTAAGAAAAAGATTCTTGATAAAATCCTCTTCAACATTGAGATACTGGTAATACAGTTCGCTCAATAGTTTCTGATCAATGTCGCCTCTGATACGCATCAGGGAAAATTCAAAAAATCCCGCCATAGGGGGCGGCAGACAGTAAACCTGACGACCGTTCTCCTCCATATCCATCAAAATAGCCCTGCTAGACAGTTCATCCAAAATTTTCCTGGCCCTAATCCTGCCCATTTTCCATACATGGGCGGCTTTTTCAGCTGAAAACGGTCTTAATGGTAATAGTGATACCAGCCGAGCCTCTTTCTCACTAAAAAGCATTTCCAGGATTTTGTATAATAGTTTTGAAGGATGCGCGCCCTGGGGAAATCGATTCAAACGATCCGCCAGCTGTACATACCCTGATTTTATGGTGTGATGGGCCATAACAGCCTCCAATTAGATTTCAAGCGTTTTTAAATAATCGGCTGCTTTCGGGATTTCACGTTCGCTGAAAACACGGATACTATTTTCTTGCAGGAGGACTGTGGTAACGCCTTTGCCGGGCTTTTTAACTCCGGAAAAACTTCCGTCATAAATGTATGTACTGCCGCATGAAGGACTGCCATCTTTCAGGACGGCAAGCTTGATTTTACGTGACCGAGCAAGTTCAAGTGCTTTTTGAGCACCGGTCATAAAATATTGGGTAACATCCTTTCCTTTGATGTTCATGATCCTTGCGTACCCATGCAATACCGTACTTCCGTCGAGGCATAAGATTTCTGAACAGGGTCTGGGCACTGGAAGCCCTCCGGCAACTTCGGGACAGAACGGCACCAGACGTCCCTGGAGCTTCCAATCCGCTAACATATTGCTTTCATGGTGTTTAATCCGTCCGTTGTAACGAACATTTTCTCCGATTAAGCAGGCGCTGACAAGCACTTTATTCATTTTCATCCACATTTTTTTACAGTTGAATCATCAGTTTGCACGATAACCTTAGACTTTCTTTCATGGAGTTTCAAGTTTTACTTGTCGGTTCTATTACAGCATGTTGAGAGTAAAAAATTTAAGAGATCATTTTAGTAAACTCAATGCTGCATTTTTGCAATAAATTTTCAGGAGGAACACTCTTCATCCTTAAAACTATGCGTGCAGGCAATGCATAAAATTATAGATACCCCACAGAAAAATTAGGGAGTATCGACTAAAATCGTTATGTTTTCAAAGTTTTTTGTTTGACACACTCTGACAATTATTATATTTGAAAGCGTTTTTTACTGAAATTTATAAGATCGTCTAACTAATTGGAGACAGGCATATGGAATTCTGGAGGGTTCCACTTGACGCGGACACAATACAAGTCTCTCGGGGCATAGTGCACATCCTGGAAGATCGATGTAAAGGATGTGGATACTGCATCGAGTACTGTCCCAAGCAGGCCCTGGAATTTTCTACAAATTTCAACCAAAAAGGATATCATCCCCCGGTGGTTATAAAGCCCGAGGAATGTGTAAACTGTCATTACTGCGAAATAATCTGCCCGGAGTTTGCTATATTTTCAGTAGAGAGCCTACAAACAACTGAAGTTGAACAAGCAAGAACTTAAAATTTTTGTTAGATTTCATTAAGTTTTTTTATCGTTTATCGAATTATTCTGAAGATTCAAGACTCGGATTTTTGGTTTAAAGAGGATTAGACAAAAAATATGATGAAACCAGCTGTCCTTACAGGTGAATATTTTATGACAGGTGACGTTGCCTGTGCCGAAGGCGCACTTGCAGCAGGATGTCGTTTTTTTGGAGGATATCCCATAACACCTGCCACAGAGATTGCCGAACGGATGGCTAGCCGGCTTCCTCAAGTTGAAGGATGTTTTATCCAGATGGAAGACGAAATCGGCGCCATGGCCGCAGTACTTGGTTCATCATGGGCCGGTGTAAAAAGCATGACCGCTACCTCCGGACCCGGTTTCAGTCTTATGATGGAAAATATCGGTCTGGGGATCTGTACCGAAACCCCCTGTGTTGTAGTAAATGTTCAGCGCGGCGGTCCCTCCACGGGTCTTCCTACACAAGGTGCCCAGAGCGACATGATGCAGGCCCGGTGGGGGTCACACGGGCACTATGAAATTATTGCCATAGCGCCGTCCTCGCCCCAGGAAATATTTTATTTAACGATCACAGCGTTTAATCTGAGTGAAAAATACCGGTTGCCGGTTCTCATCATGACCGACGAAATCATCGGGCATATGAGTGAAAAAGTCATTATTCCAGAGGCAAAATTAATCAAGACCGTATCACGTCCAAAACCAAAAGGGAGAAAAGACCGCTTTAAACCCTTTGCGCCTGGACCTAATGGTGTCGCACCGATGCCGGCGGCAGGGGAAGGCTATAACCTGCACATTACCGGTCTTACCCACGATGAAAAGGGGTACCCGGTAATGACCGTAGAAGCTCAAACGGAGATGATGGCCCGGATTACTGAAAAAATCCAAAAAAATTTAGACGATATCATCCGGACAGATAGTTATCTCCTTGATGATGCTGAAATTGTTATTGTTTCTTACGGAGTTTCAGCTCGAACCAGCATGGCCGCTGTAGCTGAAGCCAGAAAGCTGGGGATCAAGGCCGGTCTTTTACGTCTGGTAACGATCTGGCCTTTTCCCGAAGATCAGATTCGCGAGTTAGCAGATAGAGTGAAAGGATTCGTGACGGTAGAAATTAATCTGGGTCAGATTCATCGGGAGGTTGAACGATGTGCAGGGGGCAAGGTTCCCATATTTTTAGTCGGACATCCCGGCGGGACGCTTATCCATCCTGACAAAGTTGTTAAAATGTTGAAAGAGGCCTTTTAAACCATGCAAGAAATCTCGGTAACATCAAAAAAACAACCTCGTCATCCCCTGGATGATCTTATCCGAACGGATCGTATTCCCCATATCTGGTGTCCGGGATGCGGAATAGGAACCGTTTTTTCTTCGTGTCTGGCTGCTTTGAAAGAAAGCGGCATCGATCTTAAAAAAACTGTGATGGTCTCGGGAATCGGCTGTTCGGGACGTGCCGCAGGTTATGTCAAACTGGATTCCTTTCATACAACCCACGGTAGGGCCATACCCTTTGCCACAGGATTAAAACTTGCCAACCCTGAACTCAATATAGTGGTGTTCAGCGGTGACGGCGATCTTTTCGCCATCGGCGGAAACCATTTTATCCATGCAGCCAGGCGGAATATGGATATGACGGTTATCTGCGTCAATAATTTAAATTATGGCATGACCGGCGGCCAGGTTGCCGCAACCACACCTTACATGGCTAAATCGACAACAACACCGGCCGGAAATCCTGAAACTCCTTTCAATCTGCCGCTAATGGCCTATGCGTCCGGCGCTACGTATGTGGCCCGATGGACCATGCTGCACACCAGGGATCTTACGGATTCCATAACAGAAGCGCTTTGTAAAAAGGGGTTTTCTTTTATTGAAGTACTTTCTCCGTGTCCGGTAAATTACGGCCGACGTAATAAACAAAAACCCCTTGACATGCTAAAGCTATACCAGGAAAAAGCTATTATCAAAAACCATGCAGATCCTTCCAAACTTGATATAGACTTTGAAAAGGGCATCATTTTGGGCAAATTTATCGATCTGGACCGACCAACGTTTATTGAACATTATGACAAGATCTACCGGCCGAGCCGTCTTCAGGAAAACGTTTCGGGTTTGAACTCATGACCAACACTCAAAATCATAAACAGAGAAAAAAGGAAATTATAATCACAGGCTTTGGTGGGCAGGGTATTATCCTTGCGGGTTTTATCCTGGGAAAAGCGGCTGCCATTGGCGAACACATGGAAAGTACACTTGTTCAGTCATACGGGCCTGAGTCTCGTGGTGGATCGTGTAGTGCTCAGGTTGTCATTTCCGATGAAATTATCCATTACCCTTATGTCAATCACCCGGATATTCTGGTCTGCATGTCTCAATCAGGCTATGACAAACTTATCAAGCAGATGAAGCAAAAAGGAACTCTAATCATTGATAAAGATCTGGTTCGTCCTTCCCGTGGAATAAAATACGATTTTTTTTCTATCCCTGCCACCCGCATGGCCGAAGAGCTTGGACGAACAATGATCGCCAATATCGTTATGCTCGGTTTTTTAACGGCCGTCACAGACGTTATTTCCATGGATTCAGCCCAAATGGCCATCGGAGAATCAGTTCCAAAGGGTACCGAAGAACTGAACAGTAACGCCTTCAAAAAGGGTCATGACTATGGCCTGGCCACACTCAAGGGACGACAGAAGAAGGCCACGGGTCAAGCAGGAGCTATTTCATGAAACGTCCCAAAGATCGGCTTCACAGGGTTACTGTTATCGGTGCTACACCGGCCGGTATAGCAGCAACCAACAAGCTTGGAGAGCTGGGCATTCCCCTCACCCTTGTAGATTCTGATTGCGATCTGGATAAAAAACTCTCCCGGGATGAGTGGGTTCTGAAATCAGGTGTTCCTTTAAACCATGCCCATCGACCCGGGCTTATCAGAATTTTGAGAAACCCTGCCATTCGATGCATCTTTCCCGCAAAAGTTTTCTCGATTAAGCATAATCGCCAAGGTTTCCGTGTGCACCTAAACATACTTCAAACCTTCGTGGATCAAGACAAGTGTACGCTCTGCGGTCGTTGTGCCGAAATATGCCCGGTTTTGCTTCCCGGAGGAGAAAAAGCCATCCAAATTAACAGTAGACGAAGCCTTCCCGGCCGGCCGATTATAGATAAACGG
>JAUWLP010000009.1 GCA_030613575.1 Desulfobacteraceae bacterium | reverse complement strand
TACTATCTTTTCTTATAAATATTTTTCTTGAAATACTCACAGTATTAATGCAGACTGTTAAAAAATAACTTCTTCTCATCATGCTTTATCAAAAAACGCCATCCTAATTGCGCCTAACTTTGCATCTTACTGCGGGGTTCGCCGAACTGAGCAGCGGCGCGGTTTTTTATGTCGGCTGAATTAGCCTTGTTGTCCGTGCCGAGAATCTATTCTTTACCAATGACCTGCTTGGGAACAGCAAATACAACGAAGGGCTTCTTACCGTCCCCTTCTGCACCTCCTCGAAACATCTCATTTCGGATAGCGTTCTCAATGTTATCACCATCGAAAAGTAGGGCAGTGATGGTCACCTCAATTGCTTGCGCTATATTGGGGCCAGGGCTGGGACCAAAGAAGAGAACCAAGTGGCTTTTGAAGTTGAAAACGGGAACCTTGTATCCACTAGTGGAGAGGAGCGTATTCAACTCTTGTGAAGAAAGAGTACCTTCCTTAAATTTCACACTATCATCAATTAGCCCTTGATATTGAGTAACCTCAATGGTTGTACTAAGCTGTGATTCATTGGTCTTATCATTCCATGTGAATATTTTGACCGGAACCTGATTTGTCTTAAGATCCACTCCGACGATTTGTTCAGCCTCCCCGGCGCTTTCAGCGACATACGTGGCACACAATAGTACAATTATTAAGGCGACTCTGGTAATCCTAATTGTTACGCTTGTTATGTTCATGGGTTCCTCCCTATCCGCTTCAAACGGACAACGGCTGGGGTAACCTGCCGCAAACATCACGGGGTAACCAACTTTGCAAAACAAGAAACTTTATGCAAAGCGCTGCATTTGAAAAAAATGCCGAGCTGTTTGCGGGCAGGTTGACCCCATTGTTATACGTCTTTACTAGATTCCAATTTTTTTATAGATTTAGAATCCTTTTTCAATTCGCCAATGATATCTTCTACTTTTTCGGATTGTAAGGCATCTTTTACTGAATATATAAGCCATATAAATGAAACAATTCCTGATATTATAAATACTGCTTGCCATGTTGCAGCCTTGAATCCCATATCGGTGAAATTGCTTGTTGAAAGTGTTAAGATTATTGTTAAGAGAATCCCTAAAGGTGCAATCCAGCCCTTCTTCTTTTCCATCTTGCCCAAATGTTCTGAAAGACATAAGCGTATTTTATCTTCTGTTGTTACAATAACTTCTTGAGATACGTTCAGATGAACTTCTGATACATTTACTAGCCCTTCAACAGAGCCAATGTTTATATTTGATTGTTGAGGAGGCTTTTTTTCGTTGTTCATTTCTTGACCTCCTCTTTTGGCAACAATCCCAATGGACCAAGAGCATGTTGACTAAGGTAGCCACATTGGTTACAGGCAACTACGACTGAAGGAACCGAAGGACCTCCAATGACCATACCTTTAAGCTCGGTCTGGATTGTTTGGTTAAAATATCCATCCAACAATGTAAAACTGTTATTTCCGCACCTTGGGCAAGGAAGCTTTGCTCCACGTTCGTCAAGGGACTTAATTATTTTTTCCTTCTCTTCTTTTGAAAGCTCTTTCATGTATTCTTACCTTTTAAAATTTTATTTCATAGTCGTACGCCGCGGCTCACAGGCCGCGAGGATCGAGCGGTCCTAGTGCAGCCGCTTTGTTAGAAGTTTTTAAACTTTTACCCTTTAATAAGATTGCCAATCAAAGATTGTTCACATAATCAATTCCGAGGCACGATCTTATTGGGCTGCCGCGCATGAAGGTGGATAGCGTCCTTCTCGTGTTACCTGAGGTTCGTCCCGAATGTCTTTGAGATCCTGTGCGCTGCTGACAATGAGTCATATAAAGGTAATGACGCGCACGAGTTAAAGAGACATAAAGTAATCGTCGCTCATCATCGATTTGCTCCCCTTGAGCTCTACCTGGAAGATATTCGTCTTCAACTGCAACGACAAAAACAGCATCGGCACTCAACCCTTTAGCTTGATGCATCGTCATAATGTTAATACATTCATTTTCCCGCTCTTGTTCATTATCTCGTAAAGACACATTGATGGCCCTTAGAAGCTGGTTTAAATCCTCTGCCATATCCTCTTCTAAAACCCTGTTGAATATCCCTAATACTTCTGATCGTGTATCGCGATCATTAATATAATTGTCGGCAAATTTTTCTATAAAAGAAGATAGGTCAGTCAAATCATCATCTTGTACCGTTTCAAGAATACTCTGAATCTGCTCAAACTCATTCAGCACCCTGCCTCCGATTCTTGGGATTAATGAAGGATTAGAACATATGTCCTCTATAGCATCAAAAAACATCTGTCCATTTGCCCTCGCTAATCTATAAATTGAGGATAATGTTTCCCCACCTATATTATTACGCCTTATCTTTAGAAGAGTTCGCCAAGCCAAATGATCTCTCGGGTTATCAATTAACCTTAAAAGGCAGAGAAATTGTCTACCATCAAACTCATCTAATGGTGCGAGTGGATTTGCAACTGTTTCGACTGGTAAGTCTCTTGCTTCCAATGCTTCACGAATAGGGTTTGAGAATTGACGATTCCTGTCAGATCGGAGTAAGATTATAATTTCATTTGGATCTATATCTTGTTCCTCCACAAGCCACTCACAGATCATCGAAATACCATAGGCTTCATAACTCTGATCCATAAATCTCATTAATTGTACTTCGCCTTCACCAGCTTCCCTACGCGGAACTAACCGTTTTTCGATCCGACGCGGATCTTGACGGGCTATGTACAAAGATAGATCAAGAATTCTACGGTCACAACGCTGGCACTCCTCAAGGTCAAGAGATTCTGAAGGTATGAACTCACTTGTAAACCGCCGAATACCTTCGGGATTTGCATATCTAAAACCATAGATGCTTTGATCGTCATCCCCAGCCACATAGAGCTCAAGACCTGATGAAGTTAATCTTTCAATAGCAGCTAAATCGCATGCGTTAAGATCTTGATATTCATCCACTAAAAGGTAGTCAAAACGATTAGGGATGGATACTTCACCTTCATCAATGGCGTGTTTTAGTTGATAGACAAGTTCTGCTCTCAGAACGTAACCAAATATTTGTCGATGCTCCTGCCATGCCCCCAAAAACGCTGGGTTAGGAAAACGTTGCTCCCAATCTGGTTCATCTGCAGTCAGTCTTTCCCAATCTGCTGAAAGTTGGCTTAGATAATCACGGACCTCTCTAATATTGATATTTCCTAAAATCAATTTGAGATCTTCTTGTATTATATAGCGCTCTTCGTAGTCATCAGCGACACGTATTGGCTGTGGTAAACGCTGCCCCCTGAACTGGCGGAGTATGGTCCTTAGCGCAAATGAATGGAGTGTTGAAACATATGGTAATTCTGCGTCTTCACCGAGTTCAACATTTATTCGACTTCGTAATTCGGCCGTTGCAGCGCGGGTGAATGTGAGTGCCAAAATATCAGAAGCATTAGCGTCTTCTTCTTCAATTAGATATAGAATTCTACGAGTCAAGCATAGGGTCTTACCTGTGCCAGGGCCAGCTAGTAGACGCGCATGTCTCCCGATATGAGATGCAGCGTTAATCTGTTCATCAGTGAGATCCTGTTCCCAGGGCATTTTATGAAACTCCTCTATCTTTAATTAAATATGATTAGGACTTCTAACGACAAGTTGAGAGGACGGGAAACATTATAACACAGCAGATTTTGAGAGCATACAAATGCCGACATTAGAAGAATTGGAAAAAGGCCCCGGCTTTTCCCGGTCCCTCTCAAACGACAGGTTCGCCACTTCCACTATTGAGCAGCGTGCAACTCCTCTCTGACGACACGGCGAAGGACTTCTTCGAGAGGTTGATCCTGGCGTTCCATGTGTTTTCTGAGTGCCTCATTGAGCATAGCCTGGTAGCTGCCCCCGCCTTGTTCCTCCACCTTTGAACGGAACCAATCGATAATGTCGCGATCAAGTCTTATGGTGATCCTGACTTTCTTCTCAGAGGATGGAAACACGGCACCCCGCTTACCTTTGCTAAAATCATATTTCGCCTTCATATTGCCTCACCTCGTAACGCACTGCCTTGCGTGCGGAAATTATTCTAATGTTTTCCTCCCGCCATGTGTATACCACTACCAATATACGGCCAAAGGCGTCCATTCCAATGGTGACATAGCGTTGCTCGCCTTTCCGAAAATCCTCAAGGGTCACAGCGTTTGAATCTTCAAAGACCGCAAATGTATCGGCAAACGAAATTCCGTGCTTAGATTTATTCTCTATAGCCTTTGATTCATCCCATTCAAACATGGCGACCTATAATATGCACATTTGTATGTACAAGTCAAGTTTTATATGGCGAAGCATCCGGCGTCGATAAGCTGACCGCAAGCGGTCAGCTTATCAGTGTTAATAGATGGAAAATTTTCCATGATATAGGACGGTATATCTGGAAAATATTTCCACGTATTCGAATATTAATTTTAACAGTTGGAAATATTTCGCTTGAATTTTTTAACTCTTTATATATTATTAAGCTTTTGATTTAATTGTATAATACAGTGGAGATATGGAAAGCAAGGTAAAATTTAAACCCAATCCAGAATATCGTTTAATGGATCAAGTCCGTGAAGTTTTACGATATTACCATTATGCATACAGGACCGAGCAGTCTTACTGTTCCTGGATATTGCAGTATATAAAATTTTATGGCGGCAAAACACATCCCAAAGATATGGATTCCGTTAAAAGCCCTCTGGATTTGTTATAAGGGATTTCGTTTGCTGCGTAAGCGTTCAAGAAAAGACATAGGGACAAAGGGGGCTCACATGTGAATTGTACAATATGGCACGGTTAGACAGATAAAAAGTTTCCGGTGTGTTGGAAACTAAAGGGGGTCGGACAAACCGGTTGCGCCTGTCAAAACTCCAGTGCTTGACCGCTTCGGAAAGGCGATTTATCGTTAGTGCGGTTATGCAAGGGGGGTGTTAAGAATCTTTATTTTCTTCGATCTTGTCAGGCTCTTTTTTTTCAGGTTCTGAGGTGGCGCCTCTGAAATTTCTTATGGCTTTACCCATACCCGCCCCTATTTCCGGAAGCTTGCCGGCACCAAAAATAATCAGGATAATAACGAGTATTATAATAAGTTCCGGCATTCCAATTCCAAACATACAATCCTCCTATTTATTAGTACCTTGATTGTAACTTTTGTGCATTCTGTAGCAAAATATTTTCACCGGTACAATTTCTCTATCTTAAAATAATTGAAGATTTAAAGAATTCTGTCAATATTCAATCATCAATATTCGATGCCTATTTTGGTTCCGGATCGTCCGGGATAGGTTCAGTCTTTCTTAGTTCCTCCAAAAGCTGTCCAAACTCTTTTGATTTTAAATAACGGTCGATGACACTCTGATAATCTATCCATTTATTCCAAACTTCGATCCAGTCCTCATTGTGCCAGTAACATTCAGGATCGTCCTTGCCTTGTAACCGCTCGATGTAATTGCCATATTCTTCAGAGCAGCTTTCGCAAAAGCGGTATGGTATCTTCAGATTGCTGCCAGTTTTCACCTTGCTTTTTTGACCAGGGCTGATCTGCGTGCCACATTTTTCGCATTTAAAAGCGCAGTGGGTGCAATGAAAAATTTTCTGAACAGCCAGAATCTTGCGTTTTCTGATTATCTCAGCTTTTTTTTCTTTTGTATACTGCAGTTTATCTTCAAGTTGGATGATTTTAGTCACGGTAACCCTTTTAAAAAAATCGGATTAAAAAACCATCTGTTGCAAGCTCTAGAAATTGCAACAGACATCCGCTTTTCAGTTTTTTATAGTGTATTATAATAACACCGGCAAATTTACGTGTCAATCTATTCCAGAAAGCTGCAAACTTTACTCTTTTCTTTTTTCTATAACCTTGTAAATTGATATCACTCATGATAGTTATTTTATTAGCCAACCGGTAAAAATTAATGCCTGAAAGGAGCCTGATTAATGGCAACAAACTTTTATCCCAGATGTCTTCCGGTTTTGATCGGAAGCCTTCCTCTGCAGGATCACACGGAAGGGGTTAAGCTGGTTTTCGAGTATACCCCTGAAATTCCTTTATGGGTTCAGCTTCCTGCCTATAAGGAAGAAGGAATGATGGCCCAATTTCAGCCGGGTCTTCCGGGTCTTAAAATGGAAAAGGACAAATTCTTTGTTGATACCTCTGCTCCGTCTTTTGATGACGATCTCCTTGCATTTTACGAAGAATATATGGCGGTGAAGGAAGGGGAAAAAGATCTTGACGGTTCGAGATTTGCCCTGACAAGCGATACAGCCAGAGGATTTTTTTCGTTTGTAGAGCACCTTCAGGCTCTTTCTGATCGCCCGGTAGCTGTTAAAGGCCAGATAACCGGTCCTATAACGTTTGGCCTTGGTTTGACCGATCAGAACCAAAAGGCCATATTTTATGACGAGCAGTTAAAAGATACTGCTGTTAAGCTTTTAGCTCAAAAAGCCGGATGGCAGGTGAGAAAGCTTTCAAGTTTCGGATGCCCGGTCATCATTTTTTTCGATGAACCTGCGCTAGCCGGATTCGGCTCATCCGCATTTATAAGCATATCCCATGATGAAGTCGTAAACTGTTTTGAGGAAGTTATTGAGGCTGTACATGATGAAGGAGGCATTGCTGGAATACATGTGTGCGCCAATGTCGACTGGTCCCTGATTCTGGAATCTGCAGCTGATATCATCAGCTTTGATGCCTATTCTTTTTTTGATAAACTGATGCTCTATCCGGATCATATTAAGCGTTTTGTCGATTCAGGCGGCATCTTGGCCTGGGGGATTGTTCCGACATTAAACGCAGATGACATTGAAAAAGAGACGACCGATTCACTGGTAGCCAAGTGGGAGGAACAGGCCCGGTTGATCGAAGCGATCGGTATTGATAAGTCCACAATACTGGCTCAGACGTTAATAACGCCAAGCTGCGGAACAGGTTCCTTAAGCCTTGATCATGCAAAAAAGGTGCTTGTTTTAACAAAACAGGTTTCGGATATAATAAGAAAAAGGTTTGGCCTGAAATTTTTATGAAGAATTTGTCTGATTTTCTATCACATATCGGATTTAAAAAACTGCTCCGGCTCTGTCATCGAGCCCGGCTCCTTGGTATATTCGGTGGGGACTGATCCTTCTTTGAAGCATTCAAAGATGGTTTTTTTAGATTCGGGAATGGGTAAAAGACCGGTTTCGGCATCAATTTTAGAAAAGACAACGCCTTCGGGAACCTGAAAAACTCTAACAGGTTTGCCTGCCAGTACTTTCTGCATAAAACCGAGCCATATGGGGCTTGCAGCCCTGGAACCGGTTTCGGACTTTCCAAGGGAGCTCTCATCATCAAAACCTACCCATGTTCCTGTTGTGTAACGCGGAGTGTATCCTACAAACCATGCATCATGAAGATTGTTTGTTGTACCGGTCTTGCCTGCCACCGGCCTGTTCAGTGCTCTGACCCTGTGGCCGGTCCCGTGATTGACTACACCCTCAAGAAGATTGGTCGTGATATAGGCCGTATTTTTTTCAATGACCTTTTCTCTGACAGGACTCGATTCCTCGATCACATTTCCGTCTCTGTCGACAATCTTTGCTATAAAGACAGGACTTAAAAGATAACCAAGATTGTTAAAAACCGAATAAGCCCCGACAAGCTCCAGCAAAGATACACCCGAAGACCCTAAAGCTATTGAGAGATCCCTGTTCAGTTTTGACGTGATTCCAAGTTTTGTGGCATAATCTATAGCGTAATCAATGCCGACAGCCTTTAAAATTTTTATGGTTACAACATTGCGCGATTTTGCAAGGGCATTACGAAAAAGTGTGGGGCCGTAAAATTTTTCCTTGTAGTTTCTGGGTTTCCACGTAAAGTCGTGTTCCGTATCCTGATACACTATCGGAGAATCGATTATCATGGTTGCAGGGGTATATCCCTTGTCAAGCGCCGCTGCGTAGATGATCGGTTTAAATGCAGAACCAGACTGTCGCCTCGACTGAATAGCCCTGTTGAACTGGCTCTCTCTGAAATCTTTACCTCCCACCATTACCTTTACATTTCCAGTTTCCGACTCGATGCACAGCAGGGCGGCTTGAACCTTTGGAACCTGTTCCAGATCAAGCCACCATCGGTTCGTATTAAAAATCTTATTTTTAACTTTAACAAGTATAACATCACCCACGGACAAAACCTCTCCGACATGTTGAACTCTGGCTTCGAAATAGGCAATCTCGGGATCAGGCTGTCTTGCCCAGCGCATATCCTCAATTGTTATTATTCCCAGAGTATTACCTATGCGAACGACTACCGTATTCTTCTTGTTATTTACTTCTATCACAACACCTTCTGTGATTTTTCCCTCTTCAAGGGGTGCTTTTCCCAGCTCAATCTGAAGCTCCTTTGAAAACGATTCGATTTCTTCCGGCTGTAGATGCTTTATCGGACCCCGATATCCCTGGCGTTTATCCAGCGCATATAGCCCCTTTTCTATTTCTCCACGCGCAATCTTTTGCATTTCAATATTCACTGCAGCATAAATTTTGAGCCCTTCCTTGTATAAGATGTCGGCACCGTATTTTTTTGCGATATAACGCCTGATATGCTCGGTATAAACTGGGACTTCTTCCATATACCAGTTTTTTCTTGGTTTAATATCAAGTTCTTTATTGATTGCTTCCGTAGCTTGAATATTGGTTATAAAGTCTTCCTCAACCATCCGGTTTAAAACATATATCTGACGCTGCTTTGCCTTTTCCGGATACCCGAAAGGGGAATATCTGCTGGGAGCCCGTGGCAGGCCGGCTAACATAGCACATTCCGCCAGGTTCAATTCCTGAGCAGATTTTCCGAAATAATTCTCGGAAGCAGCTTCTACCCCATATGCTCCATGCCCCAGATAAATCTGATTTAAATACAGAAAAAGAATTTCATTTTTAGCAAACTTCTTGTCAATGCGATATGCAAGAATGGCCTCTTTTATTTTGCGGGTATAACTTCTTTCCGGTGACAAAAAAAACGATTTTGTGACCTGCTGGGTAATTGTGCTGCCGCCCTGGACGATGGTTCCGGCCTCGATGTTCTTGAAAAACGCCCTGATAATACTTAAAATATCTATCCCTTTGTGTTTATAAAATCTTGCATCCTCCGCAGCAATAAAAGCTTTCTTAAGCATTTCAGGCATTTGGGATAGAGGGATTACAATTCTCCGTTCTTTAAAAAATTCAGCGATCTTTCGGTTGTCATCTGAATATACCGTTGTGATTACAGGAGGCCGGTAATCCTTTAGCGAAGATATTTTGGGAAGATTTCTGCTAAGGTAAAAATAGACTCCGGCAACTCCAAACATACCGGATATCATCATAAAAACAGACACCAAAATAAACCATCGGACAATTTTTGCAAAAATTCCCCCCTGGTCTCGCCGGACTCGCTTTTTAAGTATTTGAGAAGTTTTTTTGCGTTTTAGCATAATTCCTGTACGTTAAACGGATCAAATTCGTGGTTTTTGGCCTTGTTGTTGCGTAAACTTAAACTCCTATTGAATATCAAATATCGGTCTGTTACGCAAGGTACATGATAGCCCCAAACAGGGTAAACGCATTTGATTTCGGTGCAGCGTAGCGACGGCGTATTGGGATTCAAATGCGTTTGCCCTGTAGCCCCAAATCTACCGCCTGTTTTACTCATTATAGCAATGGTCAAAATTCAACAAATCTCTTTACATGATTGCTTATTTGCAATACATGGTAATAATCGAACTTCACCAGATCGGAATTAAACAGGAATATCCGAATATCTGTTAACAAAATCAAGTTTAACTGAATTCAAGTGCTTTGTATATTGAAAATTAAATAAAAAACATAACACCTTATCCGGCATTGTTCCGCCAAGGTTCGGCAGCGGAACCATATGATGTCGCTTAGCGCCTAAAGGAGGAAGAATGATGAATACTAATTTGCCTGTTTCCTTAAAAGCAGTGGACCGTGTTGAAATTCTAACCCTTATAGACAACTATATTGATCTTTTGCTGCCGCCCTCGGAAATTATCACCCGTCCCCCGCTGGCAAAGGAAGGCAACATTCTGGATGACACCCTTCTGGCAGAACATGGGCTGTCCCTTCTGATCACTGTATATCAAGGAGAAATGAAACACACCATCCTTTTCGACACAGGCTATACCAAGGTCGGCGTGCTCCACAATATTGAACAACTGGGACTAAATATTGAGAAGATAGAATCGATTGTCATCAGCCACGGTCACATGGACCACACAGGTTCCCTTTACGGCATTCTCGATAAAATACCCAAAACGATTCCCCTGGTGGTTCATCCCGGCGCATTTGAATATCCTCGCTATACCCGTACTCCGGACGGCAGCACGCGCCTTTTTCCCCGAACCCTGGTAAAAGATGAACTTGAGCAGAAAAATGTTGAAATCGTGGAAAGCAAATCACCGACTCTGATTGCCGATGATATGATCATGGTAACCGGAGAAGTGGAACGAACAACGGAATTTGAAAAGGGAATGCCCAATGCGCTTAAAGAAAAAGACGGAGAATTAGTTTTTGATCCGTTTGTGGACGATCAGTCCATTGTCGTTAAACTCAACGGAAAGGGTTTGGTAGTGATTTCCGGGTGTGCCCATGCAGGTATTATTAATACAATTATGTTTGCACAGAAAACAACCGGGGAAAATAATATTCAAGCAGTGCTGGGAGGGTTCCATCTTTCCGGACTATTTTTTGAGAAAATTTATGACAAGACTATTGCGGAATTTAAAAAGTTGGATCCTGAAGTGTTGATCCCCATGCATTGTACCGGCTGGAAAGCCATCCAGCGATTACAAAAAGAGTTTCCTTCGAGTTTTGTGCTCAACAGCGTGGGGTCTAAGGTGACACTTTCGTGATATAGCATCGAACCCTACCAGATCGATGTTAAGGGGTTATGTAAGGCTTTTGCCATGAGAAAAAAACCGGCAACTTACCAAAGCTTTTTCTTAACGTTTTTCAAACGCTGCTCTATCGTTACCTGCTTACTTATGCTTGTTCTGTGGAGCCGAGCAACTCCTGCTGCTGTCATTAAAATCGGCGAGATCAACCCTCTTTCCGGCAGGTTTGCGAAAAACGGCATTGAAATCCATCAAGGGATTGAGGTTGCCGTGGCCGAGGTCAACGGGGCTGGAGGTATCGGCGGCAAGCAGCTGCAGCTTATCTCACGAGATGATCAAAGCCGGCCGGATGTGGCCATCTCCAGGGCTGAAGAATTGTGCTCCTGGGAAAAGGTGGCTGCTCTTACCGGCGGTTATGTCGATTCCCTGGTAGGGCCCATCGCTGCAGTAGCTAAAAAATACCGGATTCCCTATGTGGCCAGTGCCAGCCTGCAAAAGGAGCTGGCACAACATAAAAATCTATACTTTTTCAGAGTTTCCCGGCTTCAGGGCTTTGTTGAACCACTCTGTGGAATTCTTGCCGAACATTTTAAGCCCCAACATCTGGCCATTCTGCACGCCGCTACACCCGGTTCCACCGAACTGGCCCGTGACCTTGAACGCTGTTTAAAGACCCATGGCCTTAAGGTACAACTGATTGAAAAATTCCGTCCGGGTACGCCTGATTTCACCCCACTTATAGCCAAACTGGCCGGCATGCAGATTGATGTTATCGTTTCAGGTGGCTTTACACCAGATCATATTCTTCTTGTGCGCCAGCTTAAAGAAAACAAAGTGTCACCAAAAGCGTACATCGGCCCATTTGGCATTGCATATGAAAGTTTTATACGGACCATGGGTAAAGATGCCGACTACCTTTACAGCACTTGCGCCTGGAATCCAGGAATAACCGAACCGGGTACGGAAGCAACTTCCAAAGCTTTTGTTCAGAAATTTCGCCAAATGTTCAATCAGCAGCCGAATACCACCAACATGCACGGTTACACATCTGCCAGAGCTCTTATTGCGGCCATGAAGACAGTGCTGCATAACGGCCGGCCCCTTACAGGTGATAACATTCGCATGGCATTGACAAAACTTGACCTGGTTCTGCCCATGGAGCATCTTGCCTTTGACAAAAATGGAGATCCCCTCCATTACCGCCACATGGTTGTCCAGATCCAGAAAGGAAAACTTGTGGTTGTCTATCCATCTGATCGAGCTGCCGGACAGCCGATTTATCCAGCGCCCTCATGGGATCGAAGATAGCTTATGTGGACTACGGTTCTGATTTCCGGTATTTCTCTTGGTTCCTTTTATACCCTGATAGCGCTTGGATTTGCCTTGATCTTTGGGGTAACTCGCAATTTTAATCTGGCTCATGGTGAACTGCTGGTTTTAGCAGGCTACGTGGCCTACTGGCTCTGGAAAGTATGTGCTTTGCCCTTTGTGTGCACATTTCCGATCGCCATTCTGGTGCTACTTTTGGTTTGCCTGGGGCTTCAACGCCTATTTGCCCGGCTCAGTGAACCTCTGGAGCTGAATTCCATCGTGCTTAGCTTCGGAGTGGCCATTGTAATCCAGAACAGTATGCTTTTCCTCTTTTCCGGTAATTATCGACTCATCCGCATTCCATCCCTGAATCAGGGTATCCGCTTTCATGGTTTTTACATGAGTTATGGCCAGCTTACTCTGCTTCTTTTATCCCTTATTATTATCTTTTTGCTTTACATCATCATGCATCGAACGTATCTGGGAAAGGCGCTGAGGGCCACGATTCAGGATAAGGAAGCAGCTGCTCTGGCCGGAATCAATGTGGCGGTCATGGGAACACTCGCTTTCTGTCTCGGGGCCGTGCTTATCGGTCTTGCAGGACCGCTTTACGGTTGCATCCACTATCTCTACCCGTCAACCGGACGTGAAGCCACTTTGCTGGCCATTACCATTACAATTTTTGCCGGTGTCGGCCGCCTGAGCGGAATCATTTTGGCAGGCTGGATTTTTGGACTGGCAGAATCCTTTACCGTGATATTCTGCGGCTCCAGCTGGCGCGAAATGGTTGCTGCCGTTTTGTTACTTACCCTGCTGGCTTTCAAGCCCCATGGCATTCTTGGGGAAAAATTGTAAGGACATTAACCCTGAACCTATGAGCTGTGAACGCCTACTATTCCGAAAAATACAATGATTAATTCATCATCGATAAAAAATTTTCGATATGGCTTAAGTAAGCGTTTAAAGCTGGATAAAGTCGTTCTTCTGATGGCTCTATTCTTCTTGTTGCTGCTTCCAGTTCTGGTTCGGCACAATGACTATATTCTGCAAGTCTTTACCCATGCCCTGCTCCTGGCTACCCTGGCACTTGCCTGGAACATTCTGGGCGTGAGCGGTTCGATTTCCCTTGGACATGCCGCTTTTTTTGGAGCCGGTGCTTATGCTTCGGCTCTTTTAAGTCTTGATTCGGGTCTATCTGTCTGGCTCACAATTCCTTTAGCCGGATTTATAACCACAGGTCTTGGTTTTATTATGGGCCTGATATGCATGCGCCTGAGGGGTGCTTATTTTGCCCTGGCAACCCTGGCCTTTATAGAAATTCCCAGAGTTGTTACCGATAACTGGGATGGACTGACCCGCGGTTCCCTCGGGCTGGTAGGTCTGCCGGGATTTCCCTCTCTACACCTGGGTTCATGGCATATCGATTTTTATTCCAGTATCACCGCCTCTTATTATCTTGTGTTTGTCTATTCTCTTGTATTACTGGGCCTGGTGGGATTTATATTTCGTTCCAATCTTGGCTTGGCACTTCAGGCCATTCGCGAAGAGGAAGTCGCTGCCGAAGCCGTAGGCATTCAGGCGAACAGCTTTCGATTGCTCTCCATGCTGCTCAGTGCCTTTTTCACCGGGATCAGTGGTGCCTGTTATGCACACCTGGTCCGATATATCAACCCGGGACTGGTCTATGGACTCCATTTTTCCGCCATACCCATGATCTTTGCTATTTGCGGAGGTCGGTTCACCATTACAGGACCCGCTCTGGCAGCGCTAATTATTTATCCTTTGGATCAGTTCATTTTTCACCCTCTGATTCCGGCGGGCCATGAATTCCTTTATGGGGCGGTGCTTATCTTTGCTGTTCTCTTTATGCCGGCCGGGTTCTGGGGAAGGATGCAGCGCAACACAGGAGTTGTACTTTCTACGAAGCCGTCAAGTTCTGTTGTTTAGGTAATTCCTTACCAGTGTCAGGGCTTCGTCCCTGCTTTTAATTTTATTTGTTAATTTTTCTTCTTCCACAAGGTTAAGAATTGATTTGAATAGAGGTGAAGGGGTAAGCTCGAATTCATGAATAAGATCACGGCCTGTAATCAGCGGCGGTTCCTTAATTTTGGGCTTAAAACCATAAAAAAAATCATGAATCATCTCTTTTACAAACCCTATGAAGGCCTTGTTTGTTTGATTTGGCTTGTCTCGTTTTGCCATGATATCAGCAAGGGTATGCAACAGCAGGGCCGGCGTGTTTTCTCCGCATTTTATAAAGAAACGGGGTACCCCTTTATGTGTCAACGTTTTCTTTTGGTAAGCCGTAAAAAGAAAAAGCGGTTTTAAATGGTTGCGGATAATAAAATCGATGAAACGCTTTTCACGGTTGGAAAATCTCAACTTTTGGCTGATTTTTTGAGCCAGATCGGCACTTTCCCGGGAATGATCGTAGAAATGGATTGTTCCCCGGTTATCTACGTTTTTTACAAAAGGCTTTCCGATGTCATGCAACAAAATTGCATATTTAAGGAGCACTGTTATGTCTTCATCAATATATCGGCGGATCTGGATGCAAGTATCCGGCAGAAGCCCGGCAGGATCGTTAAGTATGGTTTCAAGATGGCGATATGCTTGCATTGTATGTTCAAATACGTCATAAAGATGGTGGCTGTTTTGAAGGCATCCTTTTAATCCATCAAGATCTGGGAAGATGGCAGTTAAAAGACCGGTGTCAGCCATTTGGGAAAGATAATAATATGATTTTGACGTGCCGAGCATTTTGACAATTTCGTTCCTTATCCGTTCACCGGCTGAATTTTTTATCAGTTTTGCATAAGCTCTTATAATGGAAGCGGTCTGTGATTCGATTTCGAAATTCAAGCATGCGCCGATTCTATAGGCCCGTATCAAGCGGATCGGATCTTTTCTAAAAATATCTGTTGAAACCATACGAACTTTTTTATCGGCAAGATCCCGAAGACCGCCCTGGCAGTCGATAATTTCTCCTGAAGACAGGTCGTATGCCATGGCATTGATGGTAAAATCCCTCTTTTTAAGGTCGTTTTCTATGGAGCAGCCGTTTAAAGATGTTATATCAAAAATATGATCATCTGATACAACCCGGATGATCATCTGTCCCGGTTTTCCCATCCTGACCAGGCGGCCCGATATGTTTTTGGCTATCTTTTCCGCAAATTTTTTTGGATTTTCCTTGACTGCAATGTCATAGTCGGTTGGAATTCGATCAAGAAGTAGATCCCTGATCGAGCCGCCAATGATATAAGCGCCTTTTTTTTGAGGAAAAATATCTGGATTAAAATGAATCATTGATCTTTTTACTTTTCTTGACGTTGCATCTCTTTATGATTATTCTAAATCTTGACGGCTTCGTAAAAAGTCCAACTTCTGCGTTGCGCTGCATCCTTCGTCATTGCAGCGTACTATAAGTACGCCTCATTCCTCAGGATTTGCGCGCCTTGAATTTGGAGCTTTTTACTTTGCCGTGGTATTGTAACTTTTTACGAGACCATCAAATCTTCAACTCCACCAAAGGAGGATAAAAATCGCACAGTGAGCGAAGCAAACTAACTTAATTGTATCACTATTTTCAGGTTGTGTCTATCCGGATACTATTATGACCGAAACCATAAAAAAAGTTTTTAAAGTTGCTGTTACAGGAGGTGCCGGATCCGGCAAAAGCTTTGTTTGCAACCGATTGAAAGAGTTGGGTATAAAGATTATAAGTTCCGATGCACTGGCCAGGGAAACTGTTGCTCCGGGCTCGACGGCTCATGAAAAAATCTTCAACTATTTCGGTGCAAAGGTATTGTTAAGTAACGGCACGCTGAATCGCCAAATGCTGCGACGTATTATTGTAAACGATGGTGCCGCCCGGCTTTCCCTGGAGCGGTTTATACATCCGGAGATATCGAAGCTTATGCAACAAAAGGTAGTTCAAGCGGAACAGCAAGGTAATCGTGTTGTGGTGGTGGAGGTTCCTCTTCTTTTTGAAATCGGCATGGAAGATAAGTTCGATCTGATTGTTGTGGTTAGTGCGGCCCGAAAATTGCGGGTTAAAAGGCTGATGGACCGCGATAACGTCTCCCGTGATGAGGCTGAAGAACTTTTAAATGTTCAGATGCCGGATAAAGAGAAGGTTGAACGTGGAGGGTTTGTATTGTCAAATGACGGTTCAAAGGAGCAACTAATAAGATCTGTTGATCAGTTATATGAAAAATATTTTAAAAATAAACAAAAAGGATCGAAAGTCCTTGACAGACAGGAAATCATGTTTTAGAGTTTTTGAAAATAGATGAGAACACACCCGTTTGGATCCCCCCTTTTGGAGAGAATGCCTAATTTTTCAAATTAATTCACTGAACGCATATGTTCTTCCATAAAAGCCGATATGGATCCGGTTAATAATTTATAAGGTTATTTTACAACGCTATACAACGCGGCCAGGCCGCTTATAAAAAGGAATTTCCTTATTATGAACATTGTTCAACTTAAAGACAAGAAAATTAGCGAGTTAGCCCTTTTGGCCAAAGATTTCAAGATTGATGGGGCTGCTGGAATGAGAAAGCAGGATCTTATGTTTGCCCTGTTACAAGCAGAGATTGAAAAGACCGGTTTGATATTCGGGGAAGGTACACTCGAAATACTGCCGGACGGATTCGGATTTTTGCGGGCGCCTAATTATAATTACTTACCGGGACCGGATGATATTTATGTCTCTCCCTCGCAGATACGCCGTTTCAATTTAAGAACCGGAGATACTGTGTCCGGGCAGATTCGGCAACCCAAGGAGACGGAACGATATTTTGCCCTGTTAAAGGTCGAGGCGGTAAACTATGAGGACCCTGAGATGGCCAGGGAAAAAATTCTTTTTGACAATCTGACTCCGCTTTATCCTGACAGAAAGATAATGCTTGAAGCTGATTCTGATAATTATTCCATGAGAATAATGGATCTTTTGACTCCCACCGGTTTTGGCCAAAGAGGTTTGATTGTTTCACCCCCCAGGTCAGGCAAAACAATGCTTTTGCAGTCAATTGCCAATAGTATCAGTGTAAATCATAAAGATATTGTTCTGTTTGTGCTTCTTATTGACGAGCGGCCCGAAGAGGTTACGGACATGGAGCGATCCGTGGACGGGGAGGTGATCAGTTCGACTTTTGACGAGCCTGCAGAAAGGCATGTTCAGGTCACTGAAATGGTTATTGAGAAGTCTAAGCGCCTGGTGGAACATAAAAAAGATGTTGTTATCCTTTTAGATAGTATAACCAGGCTCGCACGGGCATACAATTCTGTTATCCCCCCAAGCGGGAAGATACTTTCCGGAGGTGTTGATTCAAATGCACTTCAACGCCCAAAACGTTTTTTCGGAGCTGCCAGAAACATTGAAGAGGGGGGAAGCCTCACCATTATAGCAACTGCGCTGGTTGATACGGGAAGCCGTATGGATGAAGTGATTTTTGAAGAATTCAAGGGTACCGGCAATATGGAAATTCAGTTAGATCGCAGGCTTGCCGATAAGCGGGTGTTCCCTGCAATTGATATTAAAAAATCAGGTACTCGCAAGGAAGAGCTTCTTCTGGATCAGGAAACACTGACGCGTGTCTGGATTTTAAGAAAACTGCTTGCTTCCTTAAATCCGGTTGATAGTTTGGAGTTTTTGCTTGATAAAATGAGTGGAACAAAGGATAATCAAAGTTTTCTTAATGCTATGAATGCGTAAAAGAAAAGCAGGAGGTTGAAAATATATGAAAAAGGACATTCATCCTGAGTATAAAGAGACAACCATAAGGTGCGCATGCGGCAATGTATTAGAAGTAGGTTCGACAAAATCGGATATAAGTGTTGAAGTCTGCTCAAAATGCCATCCTTTTTTTACAGGCAAACAAAAACTTGTGGACACTGCCGGACGAATTGAGCGCTTCCACAAGAAATATGAAAAATTTCAGAACCAATAGACAGCCCTTCACCGATACTGCTAATCCCTCATATAGACAGGCAAAAGGTGATGGGCAGTTTATTTTTGGGCATCAATGTTTTTTTAATGGGGCGATCTGAATAAGACCAATGTTTGATAGATTGACAGGTGTTGAAAATCGATTCTTAGAGGTCGAAAAGCTTTTGAGCGATCCTGGGATTGTACAAGATCGGAATGCATACCAGCAATATAGCCGGGAGCATGCCGATCTTAACAAAATTGTATCGGTTTTCAGAAAGTATAAGCGGACCTTAGAAGAGCTTAATGACAGCATGGAGCTTTTAAAAGACAAGGACCCGGATATAAAAGAGATGGCCCGGGATGAATTCGGAGCCCTAACGCTCAGGAAAGAGAACCTCGAAAATCATATAAAAAATCTCCTTTTGCCCAAAGATCCCAATGATGATAAGAATGTTATTGTTGAAATAAGGGCAGGAACCGGCGGAGAAGAGGCCGGGCTGTTTGCAAGTGATCTTTTCAGAATGTACACCAGGTATTCTGAAAGCAAAAACTGGAAAATCGAAGTCATGACCCATCATCCGACCGGTGTTGGCGGTTTAAAAGAGATCATCGCCATGATCCATGGCAAGGGGGCATACAGCCGTTTTAAATATGAAAGCGGCACACATCGGGTTCAGCGTGTTCCGGAAACCGAAACTCAGGGGCGGATACATACTTCTGCAGTGACTGTTGCGGTTTTGCCTGAAGCCGAGGATGTTGAACTTCATATCGATCCGAGTGAGATAAAAATAGATGTGTTCCGAGCAACCGGTCCGGGAGGTCAAAGTGTAAATACAACCGATTCAGCAGTACGTCTTACCCATCTACCCACAGGTATTGTGGTAACGTGCCAGGATGAAAAATCTCAGTTGAAAAATAAGAACAAGGGCATGAAAGTACTTCGTGCCCGTATTCTCGATCGTATGATCATGGAGCAGGATGAAAAAAGATCCAAAGAGCGGAAAAGCCAGATAGGCAACGGAGACAGAAGCGGAAGAATCAGGACTTATAACTTTCCCCAGGGAAGGGTTACCGACCACCGGATAGGACTTACCCTTTACAAGCTTGAAAACATTATGCAGGGAGAAATAGACGAAATCATAGAAAAGCTTGCAACTTTTTATCAGACCCAGGCATTACAGAATGCAGAATCAGCCGAAGCCCAGGGATCCTGAATGGACCATAATAAAACTTCTCAAATGGGCCACTTCTTATTTTAAATCCCACGATATAGACAGTCCAAGATCTACAACCGAAATACTTCTCGCACATGTCTTAAAATTAAAAAGAATAGATCTGTACTTACAATACGACAAGCCGCTTTGCTTAAATGAGCTTTCGAAATTTAAAGTTTTAATAAAAAGGAGAATTGAGCGGGAACCGGTTGCATATATTGTAGGGGTCAAGGAATTTTGGTCCATGGATTTCGCTGTCACAAAAGATGTCTTGATCCCGCGGCCGGAGACCGAATGCTTGGTTGAGGCTGCATTAAGTCTTTTGCCCGAGGATAAAAGTTCTGATGTTAAACCGGTGCCAAAAAGCATATTAGAGCTCGGCACAGGATCCGGGGCTGCAATTCTTGCCATTGCATCCATGTGGCCGAAATATATTTATTTTGCATCTGACCGTTCAGTTAAAGCCATTAAGATGGCCAGACAGAATTCAAAGCTACATGGACTAGATACTGCTGTCAGTTTCTTCTGTGCTGACTGGCTTATGCCTTTAAACAGTGGAATGCAACGATTTGACATGATCATATCAAACCCGCCTTACGTTCCAACCAGGGTTATTTGGTGCCTCCAGTCTGAAATTTACAAGCATGAACCGATTTCGGCCCTTGACGGCGGTAAAGACGGACTTTTCTGTCTAAGACATATTATTAATAATGCTCATCTATATCTGAACCGGAAGGGGAGTTTGCTACTGGAAATCGGGCATGATCAAAAAAATGATGTCCAGAGTATTATAGACCAGTGTGGAAATTATGAAAATGTCGTATTTATAAAAGATTATAGTGGATACGACCGTGTTGTTCGGATGAAAAAGAAAAAAACTGTTGCGAATCAATATTTGATTTGTTAAAAAAACTAGTTTAACTAATTCGCACGCCTTTGGACCTGTTTCCTGGTGCCCCGCATGGAGGGGTTGGATTCGGGGCTGATATTGGCGGTGGAAAAACCGTTTAAGAAGGGAGAAAATAATGGCTTATATTACAATGAAAGAACTGCTTGAATCCGGAGTGCATTTTGGTCATCAGACAAAGCGCTGGAATCCCAAGATGAAGCAATATATCTTTGGGGCCAGAAACGGCATCTATATTATTGACCTTCAGAAAACTGTTCGAATGTTCAGGAGAGTATATGATTTTGTAGTGGATATCGTTGCAAGCGGCAAGATGCTCCTTTTTGTAGGCACCAAAAAGCAGGCCCGGGATGCCATCTATGAAGAAGCGAATCGATGCGAAATGTTTTACGTTCATAACCGATGGCTGGGCGGAATGCTGACAAATTTTCAGACCATAAAAAAAAGTATAGAACGTCTAAACTATCTAAATACAATTGTAAATGACGGATCGATCAGTCTTTTTCCCAAAAAAGAGGGGCTGAAGCTTGAAAAGGAACGGGTAAAGCTAGATAATAATCTTGGTGGAATACGCACTATGAATAACCTTCCCGGTGCTATTTTTGTCGTTGATCCCAAGAATGAGGCGATTGCAGTTCGTGAGGGGAGAAGACTCGGGATTCCGATTATTGCAATTGTTGATACCAATTGTAATCCTGATGAGATTGATTATATCATACCCGGTAATGATGATGCCATCCGAGCAATACGGCTGATCACATCCAGAATTGCCGATGCTTGCACTGAAGGTAAAGAGCGTCTGGATGAAAAACAGCAGGCTGAAGCCGACAAAGAAGTGGAGGAAGTATCTGAAGTTGCGACTGTGGGTGCGGAATTAAAACTGGGTGAAAGAAAGATTATTTCAGACGGTTTGGAGGGGCCTGTTGTGGAAATAATAAAAAGAAAAACATCTGCAACCGAAAATGATGATGAAACCCCTGAAGATTCTGAAAGTCAGGAGCCGGGAGAAACAACTGAAGCTGAAGAGACAAGGGGATAGCGATGGCAACAATTAGTGCTGCGATGGTCAAACAGCTCCGTGAACAGACAGGGGCAGGAATCATGGATTGTAAAGAAGCACTTTCCGAGTGTAGTGGAGATGTAAGCAAGGCGGTCGATTTTTTAAGAAAAAAAGGCCTGGCCACGGCTGCTAAGCGAGCCGGCAGGGCCACGACTGAAGGGAGAATCGAGTCTTATATTCATATGGACAGCAAGCTTGGTGTTCTGGTCGAAATCAATTGTGAAACCGATTTTGTCGCAAAAAATGATGATTTTAAGGAATTTTCAAAAAATATTGCAATGCATATTACAGCTACCAATCCTGTAAGTATACGGCCGGAAGATGTCCCGAAAGAGACGGTCGACAAAGAAAAGGAAATTTACCGTGAACAGGTCCTGGAAATGGGCAAGCCTGAGAAAATAGTAGATAAGATAGTAGAAGGCAAGCTGAAAAAATATTTTAAGGAGCACTGCCTGATGAATCAGGCATATGTTCGTGATCCCTATATAACCATTGAAGATTTATTAAATGAAATAGTTGCAAAGATCGGTGAGAACATTGCAATCAAACGTTTCGCAAGGTTCAAAATAGGTGAGTAGGGAGCTTTGACAATGCCTCGATTTAAAAGGGTTTTATTGAAACTGAGCGGTGAAGCGCTGATGGGCGATCAGAACTTTGGAATAAGCCCTGATGTCATAAAATATGTGGCTGAAGAAATCCATTCGGCATTTGACTTAGGAGTTCAAATCGCCATAGTTGTGGGCGGTGGTAATATTTTCAGGGGAGTTGCCGCCGCTTCATATGGTATGGACAGGGTCTCTGCCGACCGCATGGGTATGTTGGCCACGGTGATTAACAGTCTGGCCTTACAGGATGCTCTGGAAAGCAATGGAATTATGACTCGTGTTCAAACCGCCATTTCAATGCATGAGGTGGCCGAACCGTTCATAGTCCGGAGAGCCATCCGCCATCTTGAAAAAGGGCGGGTGGTGATATTTGCAGCCGGCACCGGCAATCCTTACTTTACCACAGATACAGCTGCGGTGCTCAGGGCACAGGAAATACGTGCCGAAATTCTTTTAAAGGCAACAAAGGTTGACGGCCTTTACGATTCGGACCCGGTTGTTGAAAAGAATGCTAAATTTATAAAAAAAATCAAATATATGGAGGTCATTGAAAAACAGCTCCATGTTATGGATATGACCGCTATTTCTCTGGCCATGGATAATGAGCTTCCCCTTATTGTTTTTAATTTGTCAAACAAGGGGAATATAAAAAAGGTTATATGTGGAGAAGCGATCGGAACCCAGATAAATAATTGAACCTTTATAAGGAGAAATCCATGATTGAATCGATATACCAGGAAACAAGGGAAAGTATGGATAAGTCGATAGACGCTCTTAAAAATGAATTTAAGAGGGTCAGAACCGGGCGTGCTTCCCCGTCCCTTCTTGATGGTATCCGGGTTGAATACTACGGTACAATGACTCCTCTTAACCAGATGGCATCTCTGTCTGTTCCTGAAAGCAGACTTATTACCATACAGCCATGGGATGTTTCTGTGATCAAGGATATAGAAAAGGCGATACTGAAATCTGACTTAGGTTTAACGCCTTCAAACGATGGCAAGCTGATACGTATTTCCATTCCGCCGCTTACCGAAGAGGGAAGAAAACAGCTTGTCAAGGTTATATATAAAAAAAGCGAAGAACATAGGATAGCGGTGCGCAATATCAGGCGTGATTCCAACGATTTGTTGAAAGGATTGAAAAAGGATGGTGAGATTTCGGAAGATGATGCCTTCAGAGCTCAGGACCAGGTCCAGAAGATAACAGATAAGTATATCAAGCTTATTGATGATGTCTGTAAAGAAAAAGAGAAAGAGATCCTTGAATTCTAATACATCTTCCTCTACTTACAAAGACCTTGATCCTGCAAAATTACCCTCACATGTTGCCATTATTATGGATGGTAATGGCCGGTGGGCCAAAAAGCGCCTCTTAAATCGGATTCAAGGACATGAAAAGGGTTCGGAAACTGTTCGAGCCATTGTTCGAGCCTGCCGCAAAATCGGAATTTCCTATCTGACCCTGTATGCCTTTTCCACTGAAAACTGGCAGCGACCTCGATCCGAGGTCGCTGCTCTGATGACCCTCCTTAAAAAATTTCTCGAATCGGAACAAAAAGAGATGCTGGATAACAACATTCGTCTGTATGCAATCGGACAGATAGAACGGTTGCCGAAAAATGTCCGGCAAGTACTGTACAAAGCCATGACGTTAACAAAAAATAATGACGGCATGATCCTTAATCTGGCTTTGAGCTATGGCGGACGGGCTGAGATCGTCAAGATGGTTAAAGAGATTGCAATAAAAGTCAAAGATGATAGTATTAGTCCTGATGCAATAACGCCGGAAATCATATCTGAACATCTGTATACAAGTGAAATACCTGATCCGGATCTTTTGATTAGGACAAGCGGAGAAATGCGTATAAGCAATTTTCTCCTGTGGCAGATAGCCTACACGGAAATTTATGTTACAGATACATTGTGGCCCGATTTTGGGAAGGATGAATTTGTGCGAATTCTGCAAGACTACCAGCTACGTGAACGGAGGTATGGTAAGGTCTGACTATAATCAATACCATAACGCTTTAGCCTTTTTAAAATATGACCGCTTCAGGCATATCGCATTCGGACAATATGCATTCAAAACGATGGATTACAGCTTTTGTGGCCATTCCCTTTCTTGTCTTGCTGATCGGCAGTGGAGGGACATTGATGTTTGCTGTGGTTATCGGTGCAGTATGCCTCATAGCTCTTTGGGAATTTTTTCATATTGTACATGGCAAAATTGAAAGCTTAAACCCGTTTTGTTTTAAGCTTTTAGCTTTTATCATGGGTCCGGCTATTATCTGGGCTGCATATATGAATTCATTCAAAAGTGTTTTAGGCCTTATTGCTTTAAATCTTATTGTCTCTGCCCTGATCTCTCTTCCCAAGTTCAAATCTGATACGTCCGTGTCGGGTATTGTTTTCAAACAGGTCTTGGGTATTATATATATACCCTTGTTTCTATCGTATCTTATTTTGATCCGAAATGGGGATGACGGTGTTTCATGGACATTTTTTCTATTATTTGTGGTTTTTCTGGGTGATACAGGTGCATTCTATGCCGGGTCGTATTTAGGGAGACATAAGCTTTGCCCTGCCGTAAGTCCGAACAAAACCGTGGAAGGCTCTGTGGGTGGGCTTGCAGTAAATGTATGTGCGGGTGCTTTGTTCAAAATCTTTTTTTTCCCGCTTTTTCCGTGGGGCTTAAGCATCTTGTTTTTCCTTTCCATAGGTGTTGCAGGACAGGTAGGCGATCTGTTTGAATCTGAAATTAAGAGAGTTAGCAATATAAAGGATTCCGGTTCATTGCTCCCCGGTCACGGTGGATTTTTGGATCGGATTGATGCGTTACTTTTTGCCGCTCCGGTAGCTTATTTTTTTAAAGAGTATATATTATAAAATGAAAAACCTTTCCATATTGGGGTCGACGGGATCTATCGGGCGTAATGCACTTGAAATTGTTGCAATGTTCCCAGAGCGATTTTCTGTAAAGGCGCTTGCAGCTAAAAACAATACCACCTTGTTGGCCAGGCAGGTGGAGAGATTCGACCCTGAAATCGCTGTGGTTTTTGATGAATCCCGTGCCCTTGAGCTGAAAAGCATGCTCCAGTCGGGGTCAGGTGTTGAAATTATGTATGGACAAGACGGCTACAAGAATGCGGCTACCCATGATTCTGTCGATATGGGTGTTACCGCAGTTGTGGGATCAGCCGGACTGATACCGACCATTGCTGCCATAGAGGCGGGGAAAAACATTGCCCTGGCAAATAAGGAAACCCTTGTAATGGCCGGTGAGATTGTTGTAAAAAGGGCGGCAATAAATAGTGTAAAGATACTTCCGATAGATAGTGAGCCAAGCGCAATTTTTCAATGCATTGCGGGCAACCGCAGACAGGATCTGGATAAAATCCTCCTCACAGCTTCCGGTGGTCCGTTTTTGAACCGGCCCAAAAATGAATTTGTGAAAATCAGGCCGCAAGATGCACTCAACCATCCAACCTGGCGGATGGGTAAAAAGGTTAGTGTCGATTCAGCAACCCTAATGAACAAAGGGCTTGAGGTTATAGAGGCAAAATATCTGTTCGGTGTTTCACAGGAAATGATTGAAGTTCTAATTCATCCGCAAAGTTTGATCCACTCCATGGTTTCCTTTAAAGATGGATCGGTAATGGCCCAGCTTGGAATTCCGGATATGAAGGGAGCAATTGCATATGCCCTGTCGTATCCGGAACGTCTTGCACTGGAGCAGCCGTTGCCTGACTTCGCCGGGATCGGGGCGCTTACTTTCGAAAAGCCTGATTTAAATAAATTTCCATGCCTTGATCTGGCGTATAAGGCCTGCCAAACCGGAGAGACGCTGCCGGCTGTGTTGAATGCCGCAAATGAGGTGGCTGTTCAGGCCTTTTTGAAGCAACATGTACCATTTGTCACAATACCTGAGGTTATAGAAAAAACAATGGAGAGCCACACGGTTGTTACAGATCCAGCCTTAGATGATATTCTCGAATCTGACAGATGGGCCAGGGAGCAGGCCCGGAATTTGATCAACATGATATAATATTACATTCATTTTTCAGCAGGAACTATTACGATAATGAGCCTTAATATATTTGCATTAGTCGTTGTTTTAGGCGTACTGATATTTTTTCATGAGCTGGGACATTTCCTGGTCGCCAAGTTGCTCGGTGTCGGTGTTAAAAAATTTTCACTCGGTTTTGGTCCCAGATTGATCGGCAAAAAGATCGGCATTACCGATTATCTAATTTCCGCTATACCTTTAGGCGGATATGTTAAAATGGTTGGCGGGGAACCCGATGCTGATGTAGCCCCAGCCGACATCCCGATCTCCTTTACCCACAAGAATGTCTGGAAAAGGATATTAATTGTTGCGGCCGGTCCTTTTTTTAATATTATTCTGGCTGTGATAATATTCTTTGGTATTTTTCAAATTTCCGGCTTGTTTATATTGAAACCTTCCATAGGAGAGGTACAGGAAGGTACGCCTGCATACAGGGGAGGGCTGAAAAAAGATGACATAATCACATCCATAGATGGAGTTGAGCTTTCAACCTGGGAGGAAATGGCAGAGATTATTACGGCAAGCAAAGGTAAGCCTCTTGTTGTATCCGTGCGTCGAGGAGATTCCACTCTGGTTGTCAATATTACGCCGGAGCTGAAAATATTTCAAAATATATTTAACGAAGATGTAGAGAGATTTGTAATCGGAATTACCGCTTCAGGTGACGGGTTTTCAAAAGATTTGAATATTTTTCAGTCCCTTTCGGAAAGCATTATTCAGACCTATAAAATAACCGTCATGACCATAAAGGGTGTTGCAAAGCTTTTGCAGGGGGCTATTTCGCCAAAAACGCTGAGCGGACCAATCATGATAGCCCAGATGGCCGGGGAGCAGGCCAGGGAAGGGGCGACAAATTTGATCTTTTTCATTGCACTGATCAGCATAAACCTTGCCATTCTCAATTGTCTCCCCATCCCTGTTCTGGACGGCGGCCATCTGCTTTTCTTTTTTATTGAGGCGGCTACGGGAAGTCCGGTAAGTATAAGGGTGCGCGAGATTGCCCAGCAAGCAGGTATATTTGTACTGATCCTGCTGATGATATATGTGTTCTATAATGATATTGCGCGGGTGTTTTTTAGTTAGTTGATAGCGAAGCTTCGCCAAACCGACAAGTTTATGGTGTTAGAACATCCATGTAGTTTTACAAAAACTCGACATAAATTTTAAGATCTTCGCTTAGAAGACATTTGGTGGTGGTAATTTGACTATGCCATATCGACTTGAGATATCACTAAAATCCGAGTTGTTCGATGCTGAAGGGAACGGGATCCGCCAGAAAGCGAAGAATTATTTTGGTATCGAACTCGTCAGCGTTCGCAGCGTTCATGTGATCACCATTGACGCCGATCTTTCGAAGGATCAGCTGAAAACCATTCAAACAGAAATCTTTACCAATCCTGTGACACAGGTCTCTTCCTACGATCCCCTTGACATAGAGTTTGACTGGACCATTTGGCTCGGTTACAGGCCGGGCGTCAGAGATAATCCAGGAAGTACCGCTGTTGAGGCGGTGGAAGATATTCTGGGAATAAAATTCGGTCCGGGTCAAGCGATCTACACTTCAAAGCGGTATTGCCTGAAGGGTAAAGGCCTGACCGTGGAAGATATGAATAAAATTGCTGCCGAACTTCTTGCCAACGATATTATCCAGCAGTGGAAAATTTTTCCGGTCGGTAAATGGGATCCTGAAGAGGGGACCGGTATTATCGTCCCCAGAGTAATACTTGACCATACACCGACGGTTACAACAATTTCGGTAGACAGCGATTCTGAACTTAAAAAGATCAGTGACGAGCGAGGCCTGGCGTTGAACCCGGCTGACATACCGTTCATAAGATCCTATTTTTTGGACGCCGAGGTGCATGCTGCACGGAAATCCATGGGCTTTTCAGACCCCACGGATATCGAACTTGAATATATTTCCCAGGCAAGAAGCGATCATTGTAACCATAATACATTCAGGGGTCTGTTCCGTTACCGGGATCTTGAAACCGGTGAGACGGAGGTTGTGGACAATCTATTCAAAACCTGCATAGAGGCGCCGACTCTGGCGCTAAAAGAAAAAAAGCCGTGGGTTGTATCGGTTTTATGGGATAATGCCGGGGTGGGACGTTTTGACAGCAACCATTATTATGTCATTACCGGTGAAACCCACAATTCCCCATCCAATATGGAAGCATACGGTGGAGCCATTACCGGTATTGTCGGGGTTTACCGTGATCCTCTGGGAACCGGCAAGGGTTCAAAGCTGGTGATGGGCAGTTACGGCTATTGTGTAGGACCAAGGGATTATAACGGGGCCCTTAAGCCACATCTCCATCCCAGGCGCCTTCTGGATGGTATTATAGAAGGGGTAAAAGACGGCGGTAACAAAAGCGGAATTCCTACAACCTTCGGACAGGTGCTTTTTCATCCCGGATTTATGGGAAAGTGTCTTGTTTTTGTAACGGCAGTGGGAATTATGCCGGCTATGATCAAGGAAGAACCGGCGGAGAAAAAGAAAACATCTCCAGGAGAGCTGGTTATCATGTGCGGTGGACGGGTCGGCAAAGACGGGATTCACGGCGTGACCGCTTCATCAGAGACTTTCTCCGAACATACACCTGCCGGTCATGTTCAAATCGGTGATCCCTATACCCAGAAAAAAATGCACGATTTTCTCTTAGAGGCCAGGGACCAGGGCCTGATAAGATTTATTACGGATAATGGCGGAGGAGGGCTTTCATCATCGGTTGGTGAATCAGCCCGGTTCAGCAACGGGTGTGAGATTCAACTTGAAAAGGTTCCTTTAAAGTATCAAGGGCTTGATCAGTGGGAGATATGGGTTTCCGAATCCCAGGAGCGAATGACCCTGGCGGTTAATCCGGCGCATCTTGAACATTTTCTGGAGCTTTCAGGAATGCATGCCGTAGAGAGCACGGTAATAGGCCGTTACACGAATACGGGCAAACTTCATATCACCTATAATGGCCAGACCTGTGCCTATATAGATATGGATCTTTTAACGTCAGGTTTCCCCCAGTGGGAATTTGATGCCCAATGGCAGATACCTGAAAGACGGGGTCTGTTTGAGCCTGTTCTAAGAGAACCAGGCAACTATGAAGTTTTACTAAAGGACCTGCTTTCACGTCCGAATATCTGTTCCAAGGAATGGATAAGCAGGCAGTATGATCATGAAGTGCAGGGCACCAGCGTGATTAAGCCTCTAGTGGGTGCGGATCGTGATGTCAACAGTGATGCGGTGGTAATAAGACCTGTGCTCGATTCTACAAAAGGTCTAGTATTTTCCCAGGCATTGCTGCCAGCCTATTCAGCCATCGATGCCTATCACATGACAAGCTGTACAATTGATGAGGCGGTGCGCAGACTCGTTGCTGTTGGCGCAGATTTTGACCATATCGGCGGCGTCGACAATTTCTGCTGGCCAAACATTCAATTTCACCCTCAGGACAACCCGGACGGAAAATTCAAGGCGGCCCAGCTTGTGCGATCATGCCGGGCATTGCGTGAAATATGCCTGGCGTATGAAATACCGCTTCTCTCCGGCAAGGACAGTATGTACGTTGACGGCCACCTTACCGGGCGATATGGCGAAACCCACAAGGTTTCAGCACTGGAGACCCTTCAATTTTCTGCTATATCCGTTATCGACGATATAACAAAATGTGTTACGATGGACAGCAAAATGTCCGGAGACCTAATTTATATACTTGGGACCACACGAAACGAGCTCGGCGGATCCGAATACTATGCACATTTGGGGTATGTGGGGCTAAATGTTCCTCATGTTCTTCCGGGCGAGTTCGCCGATCTGTACAGGGCTCTTGGCAGTGCCATTGAAAAAGAACTGGTCGCCTCCGCTCACGGTATATATCGTGGAGGCCTTGGGGTACACCTTGCCATGACGGCCATGGGTGGAAATTTAGGTGTGCAAGTTGATCTCGGTCTTGTTCCGTCGGACCAGCTTGATCGTAATGATTTTATTTTATTTTCGGAATCTGCCGGCCGTTTCATTGTAACTATCGATTCTGAAAACCGAAAGATTTTCGAAAAGACTTTCAAAGGGCTTGCCTGCGCCTGTATCGGGACCGTAACCCATGGATCAGATTTCATCATAAAGGGTATTAACAGCAGGCAGCTTATTGAAATTCCTGTGCAGGAACTCAAGGACGCCTGGAAAAAGCCCTTCGGAGAATTGATATAATGGGTAATGGAGAGATTAAATGAATAACGTAAAGGCCCTTGTCCTTACAGGATACGGCCTGAACTGCGACCATGAGACAGTCTATGCCCTGAAACTTGCCGGTGCTGTCGCCCGCCGGGTTCACATAAACGCTCTTATCGATGGATCGGTGAATTTAATCGATTTTCAGATTTTGGTATTCGGAGGAGGATTCAGCTGGGGGGACGATCACGGTGCTGGTGTAATCCAGGCTGTCCGAATGAAAACAAATCTGGGGGATAAGATTTTAAAGTTTGTCGATGCCGGAAATCTCGTACTTGGCATATGTAACGGATTCCAGACCCTTGCCAACCTGGGCCTTTTGCCCGGTTTCGACCATGACTACACCCGGCGATCGGTGGCTTTTACATTTAATGACTGTGGGAATTTTAGAGATGACTGGGTCACATTGAAGGTTGTCCCCGAATCTCCCTGTATATTTACCCGTGAATTAAACCGGCTAGAATTTCCTGTAAGGCATGGAGAAGGAAAATTTTATGCCGACCAAACCATTATCAGTCGTCTAATTGATGATAAGCAGGTAACTGTTCGGTATGCAACACCAGACGGCAAGCCCGCTGACGGCAAGTTTCCTTTCAACCCAAACGGATCGGTTCATGATATTGCCGGGATATGTGATCCGAGCGGCCGGATTTTTGGCCTGATGCCCCATCCCGAAGCCTTCAACCACTGGACAAACCATCCAGACTGGACACGAATCAAGGAAAAGAAAAAACGCAGGCAAGGTAAAACGGAATTCGGCCTTACAGTCGGCATACGATTGTTTCAAAATGGG
>JAUWLP010000176.1 GCA_030613575.1 Desulfobacteraceae bacterium | reverse complement strand
TGCGCGGGGAACCGCCTCGAATCGGTGTTTTTGTCTGCCGTTGCGGAACCAATATAGCAGGGATAGTAAATATCGATGAGGTGGTGGAGTATTCAAAAAATCAACCCGGAGTTGTCCATGTGGAGGACAATATGTTCAGTTGCTCACAGGACACCCAGGACAAAATTACCGAGGTCATAAAGGAGCATCGGCTGAACCGGGTGGTTGTGGCAGCCTGTACGCCGAAAACACATGAACCTCTTTTTCAGGAGACTTTAATCAATGCCGGAGTCAACAAATATCTGTTTGAGATGGCAAACATCCGGAATCAGTGCTCCTGGGTACATCAAGATGATCCTGAAAAAGCCACGGAGAAGTCAAAAGATATAGTCAAAATGGCCATTGCCAAGGCCCGTCTTTTTGAACCCCTGTCAGAATCTACCATGGAGATGAATCAGTCGGTTCTTGTTATCGGGGGCGGTGTTGCCGGGATGGCTGCAGCCCAAAATATGGCGGAGCAGGGATATAAAACTTTTCTGATCGAAAAGAGAGACTCCCTCGGCGGGCAGGCACGGCATCTCCATGAAACCTGGCGAGGTGAGGATATTCAAAAGTATTTAACCACGTTAATCGATTCGGTCCGGACCGATCAGAATATAGAGATTTTTCTGAATTCGCAGATCACACAGGTTGACGGTTTTGTGGGGAATTTCAAAACAACGATCAAAAACGACAAAGAGAGCAGGGTTCTCGAGCATGGTGTCACTATCATCGCTTCCGGTGCTTCAGAGTTAAAGCCCGACCTGTATTTATACGGCAAGGATTCCCGTGTTGTGACCGGTCTGGAGCTACAACAGCGATTTGTTGATAACGATCAGGCGTTAGCCCGACTCAAGACCGCTGTATTTATCCAATGTGTCGGTTCGCGCATCAAAGAAAGGCCTTACTGTTCCAAAGTTTGCTGCACCCAGTCCATCAAAAGCGCAGTGAAATTAAAAGAGATCAACCCCGGCATGAACGTTTTTATTCTGTACAGGGATTTGCGCGCTTATGGGCTGCGTGAAGATCTTTACCGGGAGGCGCGCTCTAAAGGGATTGTTTTTATCCGCTACGATTCTAACAAGGACTTAACCGTAGACGTTGACCATGATGATCTAAAAGTAACTTTCGCAGACAGGGTGCTCAGGCGGATAATGGAAATCAGGCCCGACCTTTTAATTCTGGCTTCCGCCATTGTTATGGAGACTGACAACACATTAACCCGGTTTTATAAAGTTCCCCGGAATGCCGACGGTTTTTTTGCCGAAGCCCATGTAAAGCTCAGACCGGTCGATTTTGCTACGGACGGTGTTTTTGTGTGTGGTCTGGCACATGCACCCAAACCGATAGATGAATCTATCGTTCAGGGAAAAGCCGCGGCCTCTCGTGCTGTAACACTTCTTGCCGGGAAGACTTATCAGGCCAGCGGCACTGTTGCGGAAACCAACCCCTTAATTTGCAGTTCCTGCGGCGTATGTGTTTCCGTCTGTCCATACTCGGCGCCTTCTTTTATTCCTGAAGACGACCGTTTTTTTCCAGGCAGAGCACAAATCAATCCTGTCCTTTGCAAAGGCTGCGGGTTATGTGTAGCATCCTGCAGGTCAGGCGCGATCCATCTTAAAGGATTCGACAATGATCAGATATTTGCGCAGATTTTTTCGTTGAATGAAGCGGTATAAAAGCGTTAGATCACTTCAAACTTTTCCGGTTTATCCGGGATAGGAGATTTTCAGTATGTCAGATTGGGAACCCAAGATTGTCAGTTTTTTGTGTAACTGGTGCAGCTACGGGGCTGCGGATTTGGCGGGCGTCAGCAGAATGGAATATCCACCCAATATCCGGGTCATCAGGATCCCTTGTACGGGTCGTATAAGTCCCAAGTTCATTTTAGCCGCATTCAGGCAGGGGGCGGATGGAGTCTGGGTATCCGGGTGACATCCCGGCGAATGCCATTACCTGGAAGGTAATTATTATGCTCGTAGAAAGTTTGCATTATTTCAAAACCTTATGGAACATATGGGAATCGAACCCGGCCGGCTCCATTTTTCATGGATCTCTTCTGCTGAGGCGAACAAATTCGTTGATGTGGTTAACGAGATCACCGCAGCGGTCAAGGCTCTCGGACCCAATGAAAACTTTTTAAAAACAGAAGCCAGGGTAGCCTAACATGCTAGCGTATATCGATAAAATAAAGGAAATATCAAATCGGCTTTTAAAAGAAGGCAAAGTTGATATGGTCATCGGCTTCCGCAAAGGGACTGTGCCGATGATGAATGAACCCTGTTTTGTAAAAACGCCTGAAGATGTCGACAACTTTGTGTGGGACAGCAACTGCGGAATCAATCTTGCAAACTACCTCACTAACAGAAAGGAAAAAATCGGTATTGTTGCCAAGGGTTGTGATTCTCGAAACATTGTCACCCATGTTATTGAAAACAAGATCAAACGGGATCAGCTCGTTATTATCGGCGTGCCGTGCAAAGGAATGATTGACAGGCACAAGATCGAGGCAATGTTTGAAACTGAAATACAGGATGTGATCGAGGCTGATGACAAAATCATTGTAAAGGGCCAAGGTCTTGAAAAAACATTGAATAAAAAGGATGTCCTGCAGGATAATTGCGCATTGTGCATTCACCGCAACCCGGTAATACATGATGAACTTGTTGGGGATCCGGTTGAAGAGCAAAAGGATCTGGATAGATACGAGGATGTTCGCAAAATTGAATTCATGTCCCCGGAAGAAAAATGGAGATATTTTGACGATCTTCTTTCGACCTGTATTCGATGTTATGCCTGTAGAAATGCATGTCCGCTTTGCTACTGCCCCACATGTTTCGTGGACGAATCACGGCCCCAGTGGGTCGGCAAAAGCCAGGACCCTATAGATACAAGAACATTCCATTTCTTGAGGGCCTATCATTGTGCCGGCCGGTGTACTGACTGCGGTGCATGTGAGCGTGCCTGTCCAATGGGAATAAAAGTCCGTACATTTACAAGAAAACTGGAAAAAGATTGTCTGGAACTATTCGACTGGGAGGCCGGATTGACACTGGAAGAGCGCCCGCCTCTTGACACGTACAGACCTGATGACCCGGATGATTTTATAAAATAGCAAATATTTAATGAATATCTAAAAAAATGAATTTCTTGCGTTTTAGTTTCTTAATTGTGAATTTTGCTTGCCCAGTGCAATACAGAGTCAATTTCACCGGGGTGCTTTTTGTGGCAAAAAAACTAAATTTATTGAGTGTGAAGTGCCTAAAGTGACCTAAAGTGCCTAAAGTTAAGGTATTCTGTCAATTTTAGCTAAAATAAGTAGCCGGAGCGTAGCGACTCCTTAACTTTAGATCACTTCAAACTTTTCCGGCTTGTCCGGGTTGGGTTTTAAGGTTAAGGTTTATATTATGAAGGTCATAATAATTAATAAGGAAGCTTGGGCCGGAGGGCTTGAACGTTTATATGATTCTTTTCGATTATTCGGCCCGGTTAAGCAAGATGAGTTTCATATCTTTAAGGAACTATCAAAAGGTGAGTTGCCGGATATGAATCTATTAAACACCCGGCTTTCGGCAAAATCCATGGTCTATCCCCAGTCTGAAAAGATGTTCGAATTTACTCTGGATGAGAACCGGGATGATCATCATATGTTAAAAGAAATCCATAAGGATTATTCCCCTCGAGCGGTTATCGGTATCAGACCGTGTGATGCAAAGGCTTTTCTCCTGGTTAAGGCAAACTTTGATTCACCCGAATATAAGGACCCTTACTGGATTAAATCATATGAATCGACCACCTTGGTGGGATATGCGTGCAATAACCCTTCCAGCACCTGCTTTTGCACAACAGCCGGTTGCGGACCGTTTCATGAACAAGGATTAGATCTGCTTCTTGTTGATGCATGGGATCATTATTTCGCCAAGGTCATTACCGAAAAGGGAGAAAACTTTTTAGCAGCCGCCGGCTGGAGTTCAGAAGCGGATTCAGATACTGCATGCGATGAGATCGAAACCATGAGGCAGGCGGCAGAGGCAAAAATAACAACCCGGATTTCAACAGACAAATTAAAGGATAAAAACACAACAGAACTTTTTGAAGCACCTTTCTGGGAAGATGTGGCTTTTGCCTGTATAAATTGTGGAACCTGCACATATTTGTGTCCCACATGCTGGTGTTTTGATATTCAGGATGAAACCTTTGGACTTTCCGGGATACGGATGCGCAACTGGGATAGCTGTATGTATCCGCTGTTCACTCTTCACGGATCAGGTCATAATCCCAGAGATACCAAGAGGCAACGGATTCGCCAGCGGTTTATGCACAAGCTTAAGTATTACGTGGATAAATATGAAGACGGCATTCAATGTGTGGGCTGCGGTCGATGTATTAGCCACTGTCCGGTTAATATCGATATCCGCAAGGTTTGCACCTTGATGAACGGTTTTGAACCTTAGTGCTCTAATTCGCAAATTCGATTACGTATTTTTATCAAGGCAACTATCCCGTATAAGTTGAATTCTAAAAGTTTGAAGTGAACTAAAGTTTAAAGTGAGCTAAAGTTAAGGAATTCTGTCAATTATATAAAAACAGCGGAGCGAAGCGACACCATAACCCCGGAGGAATAGGCTCCGCATTCCACAGGGTAAACTTTAGGCACTTTAGATCACTTTAGGCACTTTTAACTTGTACGGCTTTAAGTAAAACAGCCCCTTTCAGGGGTAAACCAAAGCCTGGTTCTTTGGGCCAGGATTCTTTACGAATATTCAATTGTCAATCCTCAAGGGGGGGTTACAAAAGTGCAAAATCCGTATTTGCCTTATCCGGTTCGCATCGAAGAAATAATAACTGAAACCGAAGATAAAAATCTTAAAACATTCAAGTTCGTCTTTATAAACCCGGAAGACGAAAAAAAATTCACTTACAAAGCCGGCCAGTTTGCCGAACTTTCCGTTGCCGGAAAAGGGGAAATCCCCATA
>JAUWLP010000106.1 GCA_030613575.1 Desulfobacteraceae bacterium | reverse complement strand
ACACATTGACGAAATTTTTTCCATGGAAGGAAATCGATCACCTGAGAGAAAATAGTTTGGCCCTGGTTCACAATGAATCCCCTTTCGCATTTTTTATGCAAAAGAACCATGAAACCAGGTTTAAAGCAAATTCAAATCGTTCCCTTTCAATTTCGTCATTATTTAATATAATTTCATATAGTTAACTTGCTTTTCAAAAAGCTTAACCGGACAGCAGTGAGTCCGGTAATATTAAAAGCGAACCCACGTCCCTGCTAAGCGATCAGAAAAAAGAAAAGAGTTATGTCCTGGCCTGTCAGACAAAAGTATTTGGTGATGTTACTGTAAAAATTCCGGAAGAAACCATAGCGCGTAAACTTAAAGTTGCCGGTATGGGCCAGGAAGCTACAGATCGGTTTAAAGGATTAGTGAAAGATATTCAGCCCATGCTCATAGAGATTCCCCTCGAGCTTGAGCCGCCTACTCTGGACGATTCGTCCAGCGATCTGGACCGGCTCAACCGTGGATTGAAAAAAACCGGTTGTTGTGATGTTGACAGATTGAGTGTGGGAATTAAAGTCATGCGAGAATTAGCAACTGCCATGCGGGAGGAGAACTGGAACATCACGGCATCTGTTATGCGGAAAAAATGTTCAAATGAGATCTTGAATGTTAGACCTGGTAACGGCCAAGAAAAATCATTGGGACTTGCCATCGATGTGGGCACAACTTCTATCGTGGTTTACCTTGTTGATATGACCGATGGTTCCATCATCGCTGCCACTTCGGACCACAACAAACAGTCCGCCTGTGGAGATGATGTGATTAATCGGATTGTTTGCGCTGAAAAAGACGGGGTCGGCAAATTGAGCCGCATGGCCCTTGCGACCATTAACAATTTAATAAACGAAGCACTTGATAGTGTGGACGGGAATTTTAAAGATATTAAAAATGTGGTGATTTCCGGTAACACCACCATGACACATCTGCTTTTGAAAATCGAACCAAGGTATATTCGGCGAGAGCCTTATATTCCTTCGGTTTCAGAATTTCCGATTTTAAAGGCCGGTGAAATCGGCATAAAAGCCAATCCCATTGCAGCGGTATTTATCATGCCCGGTCCGGCCAGCTACGTGGGTGGAGACATCGTATCTGGCATGATTTACTCAGGGCTTTATCGTGAGGAACCCTTGACCCTGTTTATCGATGTGGGCACCAATGGGGAAATCGTTCTGGGCAACAAGGACTGGCTGATGACAGCCTCTTGCTCGGCCGGTCCGGCATTTGAAAGCGGGGCTCGATTTTTCTATGATAGACCGGATTCTAATCAGCGGCGGATTCGGCCAGTATCTTAATGTTGAAAAGGCGACAACCATCGGTCTGCTTCCGGACATAGACCACGACAAATTCAAATACCTGGGTAACAGCTCAATTGCCGGCGCTTATATGGCCCTGCTTTCAGATGACTACAGAAATGAAGCCAGGGAGGTTTCAAATAATATGACTTACATAGACTTTAGCAGTAACAACCGGTTTATGGATGAATTTACATCGGCACTTTTTTTGCCGCATACTAATCTTAATGCATTCCCGAGTATAAAAATAAAACAATGATTTAATCGCCCTTTTTACAGGAACGGTTTACAGGAAGAAGGATAAGATATAACCGATTAACTCTTTTAAATCACCCAGTCACTGATGTTGCCGGTTCTTTGTCGATGCGTGTTCACGGCGAGAACGTAAAAACCAGGATTATCATGCACCATTCCGAAGTGGGAATAAATCTAAAAATGAAAGCCCCACCCTCCGTGCAGCCCGAAATCGGGACTATTACTCATGGTTATAACATTTTCAATCAGAGCGAATTCTATCATACCGTACCTTGTTTTCCATTTGAACCCAAAGTGTACCTCATGGGAAGCTTGATCCAATACATCGATATTTTTTATACTCGGACCGCTGTAAAGGTACTGGACAAGTATGGAAAACGTCGGCGTGTAGTGCCATGAGAGCACGAATAATCCGGTAACCGCCCTGTCTTCGAAATCCATCGGCGCTACGCCCGGTGCCGGCTCCAGAACGTCTCTTGATTCATACAAAGTATATCCCAAAGATGCATAGGTATACCATCTTTTGGACCAGCGTTTGGCAAGGCCAAACCCCAGACCAACATCCACGGGATGATTTTCCCTGCATAGATCCGCGCAGTTTAGTGCGTACCGCACGGCGCCGAAGACATTGGCCGACGGCCATATTTTTGTTCCATGGGTAAGATTGTAGCTCATCAAAAGCGCGATGCCGTTATTTTCCAGGTCCTCGGCTGACGTTTCACTCAACATCTGACCGGTCTTCGGGTCAAACCGCTGAATCACCTTTCTATTCTTAGACACATCGTCCCGGCCCTCCTGATCAATGCCGAACAGATCATGAAACCCCTGGATTAACCCATCCATATGACCGCCAAAATAGTTTCGGTTTTCAAACTCTAAAGACAACCCGAACCGCTTATTGAATCCGTAAGCCACGGTCACTATGGTATCGGACATTTCATAATCCAGAAGGTATTCCGATTCGTTGGCCCAAACATTTGACCAAGTGGAGGCGATGCGGAATCCCCAGCCAGGCTTGATATCGCCGTGGATAAGCAGCGGCAGGGTGAATCGCAGGCTCTGAGCAGGTGACTGGGAACGCAGGTCGATTTTCCCAAGACCGTAATTGTAATCATGGCTCAGTTCTTGGGTCCATCCGGGCAGAGCCGGAAAAGCAGTACAACTCAATGCCACCACTGCAAGAAAAACTCCTTTGATCCGCCACCGTTGGAAGCAGTGACGATTTTTCAGTTGCACCGGCATTACCCTTTCCTACGTAACGGGGATATGGTTGGCCGATTATTCATGGAGCTATTTAATTGAAAAAGCTCCCTCATTCCTCAATTATTAGATTGAACTCAACATCCTCGATATCCGGCAATTCGTTTTCACGGAATGCAGCAAATAAGGCAACTATAACAACACACAGACAAAAAATAACCACCATTACTTTAATGGTCAGTAATATTTTAAACATGATTAATCACCAACCTATTAGTAAAAATAATTCTTACTTAGGAGTAGCCTTTAATTTTACATTCAATTATAAAAAATATTAGCAATCAATAAAACGACTGAATCCTAAACTAAACTCTTGTACAATAGTTTCATTCTCTTAAAATAGGAATGACTCATACCATATATTGTGATTTTATCCGGACATCATACACAAGTTTAAATTTCAGCTTAAGTTGCCTTCAAAAAACAAGTTCTTATCAATTCAATCATTCAGTCCTTTTTCTCAGATGAAAATCTAGAAAGAGAAATTAAAAACGGGAAAGAACTTAAGGGGTTCTCCTCGCCAGTTGAAATTGAGCACGCCGATCTGGAGACCATTAAGAACTTCCGTATAGTTGACCGCACCGATGGCCAGACCGCTGAACTTTTTCGTGTAATTGACGGCAGCCAGCTGCATTCCACGGAATGATTTTCCATAATTATAGACTCCTATCTGGAGACCGGCACCAGAGCCGTAGACCACGTTTGCCAAGCTGGTTTGCCAGCCTTTGAAATCGCTCCCCACAATATTTGCCAGGCCCAACTGGACCCCGCTCATGTTGCCCTTGGCATGGTTGCCGAGACCGATGTCAAGGCCCATCATATCCTGGTTAACACCATAGATCAGGTTCAAACGAAACCCTTTGATGGAGGTGTCAGCATCAAAGATCTGAACAGGGTCAAACAGTGAAAGGTTGACGGCTTTGGTATCACCAGCCAACGCCGAACTGTGAAAACAGAAGATGATAAAAGCGATAGCCATTAAACCAATAGACCATTGTTTCATAACTTTTTCCTCCTTTGCTTACGTTATTTGATTTTTCTTATTACAACCTTCATATGATTCTAAGTGTTTTTGTTTTATTTTTTTAGCAGGAAAATGATGATTTTGCAACCTGGTTTTGCGATACATTCCCAAAAAATCTCTCTATACCAAAGTTCCGCTTTCAGGACGATCTGTTAAGAGAACTACTTTGTCCATTCTAAACCACCTGTTCGCTTGAGACCCGTTGGTTTACCAATTAAATTAAATAAGTCAGCAATAATTATGCCAATTAAGATGGGGTGATGGCTACTTGTTACTGGTTGCCAGTTACTGGATAAAACAGGGTAAAATTGAAGTTCGAGTTTAAAATTATTGTTTTCATCCAACCGTTAAACTGTTTAACAACTGAACAGCAGGACTGTTTAATTTTTGAATAGTTGGCGTCAAGGTTTGAACAGAAATTAAACAAGTATTGAAAAACAGTGGTTGATGATACGATTCAGGACGGGGTTTTAATTGTGGACACAGAACATTACTTATCTCATTTATATTCTGGCATTATATTTGCTGTTTTTTTTTAAAGGGTATTTGGGCGAGGAAAATATGAAGCCATCGGTACTTATATTCATTTTGTCGGGAAGCATTTTGCTCTTATTCGGAAATGGTTATTCCCTGAATTTAAATGATCAGTTGGATAAATATTCATTAACCACTTATTCGTTTCCGTTTGCTAAAAAGAAACGCAATGATCATATTAACTTTGCCAGCCATAGTAAGATTCCCGTTTCTTTTTCCTTGATTAAGTTTAATTATCCCTGCGGCTTCATCGACACTTTTAATCAGAATATGATAACTATCCCCATGCAAAATATAAAGACCAATAATTGTTGCAATTTTACAGATGAAGTGCGTGAGTGTATGATATCACGGCTTAGCTCCCTAATCATCAGAAATAAAATAGGTTCTAAAATAACATTGATTTGCAATCCAAAATTACTTTTCGCTTTCTATCTTCATCGAGAAGTCAAACCTGTATGGGTTACTAAAGATGGGTTGAACAATACTTCTGAAATCCTTATAAATACTATTATTGAAGCAGAGCATGAAGGACTCGATTCCGAAACCTATCATCAGAAAAATATTTTGAACTTAGTGTCTGATATTAAGCTCAGTATAATGTCACATACGCCTGAACCTGCAAAGATAGCAGAACTTGATTTACTCTTAACCGATGCTTTTTTTTCATATGGATTTCACCTGTCAGAAGGGATCGTAGATCCTTATTCCAACAAATTGAATTGGTATGTAAAAAAACCAAAGAAAAAGCTGGGAAAGATTTTTCAAACCGTGTTGTATTATGACAAAATGGAAGGATTTGTTGATTCTCTGCAGCCCCATCATCTCGGATATCTAAAATTAAAACAGGCATTATTAAAATACCAAAATATTAAAAAATCGGGTTGCCGGCATGAATTACCTGCCGGGGGAAAACTTCGGAAAGGCGATTATGGAACACGGATTGCCGCTTTACGATCACGCCTGATCATTTCAGGTGATCTGACAGAATCAACCAACAGCAATCAGGACTATTTTGATGAAGTCTTGGAAGATGGAGTCAGAAGGTTCCAGGCAAGACACGGGCTTAAGGTTGATGGAATTGTAGGTTCAAAGACACTATTCGCACTAAATGTTCCGGTGGAAGATCGTATTAGACAAATCAGATTGAATATGGAACGCTGGCGTTGGCTTCCTCAAGACTTAGGGCACTGCCATATCATAGTTAACACGGCCAATTTTAAACTTAATGTTATTGAAAATGAACAAACAATAAAATCGATTAGAGCTATTGTAGGAAAAATGGAGAGACCCACTCCTATTTTATCACGAAAAATAACATATTTTGAATTGAATCCCTATTGGAATATTCCCCACACCATTGCCCTGAATGACATATTACCCTGCATTAAAAAAGACCCTGGCTACTTGGTTAATAATAATATCAGGGTTTTTGAAAACTGGGAAGAAGATGCAAGGGAGTTGAACCCTGAATCTATTGACTGGGATGCGATAACCAAGAAAAATTTTGTCTATAAGCTCCGCCAGGATCCGGCAAATTCAAATGTCCTTGGACGAGTAAAATTTGTTTTTCCAAATGAGTTCAGCATATATTTACACGACACGCCGGCTCGCAACTTATTTAATATGACACAACGCACCTTTAGTTCCGGTTGTATCCGCATTGAAAAACCCATGGAACTTGCAGCTTACCTTTTGCAAAATAATTCAAAATGGAGTCTCGAAAAATTAGTTGCTGCGGTCAACCGCAAAAAAAACAAAAAAATATTATTATCAGACCCCATAAAAATTTATATTCTTTACTGGACAGCCTGGGTTGACAAAAATGGTATTATCAATTTTAGAGATGACATATATGGAAGGGACCGCCGGTTGAATATTGCTCTTAACGAGAAAGCGACTTCTCCAAAAGTATTATACGGAAAAAATTCAGTAAAAAAATATTTTTCATCCCGGATATTGCCAGTATCTAATCGGTCCAACATCAATATGAATAAAATTAGAGCATGGGTAGCAGCCAACCCCGAGAGGTAATCAAAACAGCACCTGAACTTGAAGAACTCTGTAAGAACGTGACCGGAAAGGAAATGGGTCCTTACATCTAAAGGGCCAAAGAAATTCTGCTGAAATCTGATCTTGCTGTAACGAAAATGTTAATAAATATATTGATCTTTTGTAAACAATCGCTACAGTTGCTGCATAAAAAGCTACAGTCGTATAACATATTGAAATTAAATATTAATATATATCAATTCTCGTCATATCGCCTCAATGTGTAGCCGAATTAATCACAACCCTCTCCTTTTCTAAGATTATCCTTTTTTGATTTACGACAATAAGGCTCAGCAAAAATTCAATGATTTCAATAGGAAAAGATTAAAGCAATCTATCTGCTCATATGTGGCATTTTTATTGCAATTAGAAAAATCAACATGGATCATCAGTTAACGTGAGGGGAGGCCGCTAAAATGAAAACAAAAAATAAGACGGATAAAAAAGGAAGAAAAATGAGTTTCGGAAACCCTGCCGGGACAAGAGAGCATCCGCCCGAATGGGTCGAGCATTTAAAAACACGCTACAGGGGTTCATCACGGCCATGCCGTCATGCTTTTATGGGACTTATCAATATTCCAAAGATCTGTGCATTTAACTATGAATGCTTTCATTGTGCTTTTGACCAGATGCTGGATGAACCTGGCTGGATGAATATGGTCTTGTTCAATTCATCCTTAGCTTCAGCGACAATTTAGTATTTGGTTATTCAAAACGTATCCTGCTCAAAACCGGATATAATAGGATACCGCCGGGACAAGGCCATGCAGGATAAAGGAGGTTAATAAAATGAAAAGAATAGGAGTCATAGATCAAAAAAGGAAGAAAAAACGGGTTATAGGATTCCAAGTAATTGAGGATGAATGTATTTGGATGAAGGCCGGAATTGTCAATTTCCACTTATGTGACAATGCCTATGATTGCTACAATTGCCCCTTTGATAAGGGGATGCGGCGTACAATGGAGTCCGGGCGCCAGACCGAAACGGAATGGAAAGAACCCGCATGGGTTGAGCATTTAAAAACACGGTATCAGGGATCAGAGCGACCCTGCAGGCATCACTTAACCGGACGTATCGATGCCCCGAAGATCTGCCCTCTGAACTACGAATGTTTTCATTGTACTTTTGACCAGATGCTGGATGAACTCGATTTTGAACAACTTCACAATCCGCCTAACTACAATTTAGCGTCAGGTTACCGCATGGCCGACGGCTATTATTATCATATGGGCCACAATTGGGCTCGTTTCGATCATGGGGGACGACTCAGGGTCGGATTTGATGATTTTTTAGTGAAGTTATTCGGTGGATTGCAATTTCTCGCCCTTCCGCCTCTGGGAACCACTTTGACAAAAGATCAGGTCGGACTGACCTTCGGTCGAGGAGATCATAAAGCTGCAGCCCTGTCCCCTGTAACCGGAACGGTTCTGGCGGTGAACCACAAGGTCCGGGAGCACCCCGAAATCACCCATGAGGATCCTTACCATGAGGGCTGGTTATATATATTGGAACCGGATATGCCGAAAAAAAATCTAAGGGGGCTCTATTACGGCAATGAGGGCATTCAGTGGATGGAACAAGAGAGCCAGAAACTGTTGAATCTCATGGGACCGGAATATGAACAACTGGCAGCAACAGGTGGTCAGCCCATTGGCGATGTGTTCGGTAATTTTCCTGAGCTCGGTTGGGAGGTACTGGCGAAAACGTTCCTCAGAACTGAGAAGATTTAAAGGAAGTTTATCATATTTTTTCAGCGATTTTTTATGAATTATTCGGACTGGCTAAGAAGACGATCTTTAAGAAAAGTTGAGCAGTACCTGCAAAGATAAATTGGTGTTTCATCCAGGTCTTGGATATCTCCTGAGAAATGCATGAGGCACCTTTTCTCCTGGCAATGGAGAAGGTTGAAAAGATGGCCTAATTCATGAAGAGCAACTTTCGCCGCCCTTTCAAAAATCAGTGACGATGGAGAGGGAGAGCCATCCGGATTCTTGCCCAGTCTGAACAGCGAAACCAGTGCGAATTTTCCCCCCTGTTTTGCCTCGCCGAAGACGTGAGTAAAAATGGGAACAAAGAGGTCCGGATTAAGAACGCCGACAACCTTCTCATAGTCTTTAAACCTCATCGACTCAAATGCTTTAAGAATAATGCCCGCATCATATTGAAACCGTCTTTCATCAAGAGCATATTCAGGTTGTTCCAGGGGTGGGAGGATCTGTACGGAAAGATTAAAATAGCCGGATATATTTGCCGCGATGACCTTTAAGGCTATTTCGGAAACTTTTCCAAGAGGAACCACGCCGACCGGTTTTTTCTGTGAACTCATGAAAAATTCTGGCTAAAACCCTAAACCCTCCTTTCCAAATTAAACCGTTTAATCTTTTTATGCAGGGTAACCCGGTTGATTTCCAGGGCTTTGGATGCCTGAGTCACATTCCAGTCGTATTCTTCAAGGATCTGTTGAATATGCTGCTTTTCAACTTCTTGCAGGGACAGAGGCCTTGATAAGGGGGCGGGAGAAGACCGAAGGAAAACAAAATCCTTAATCCCGAGTGTCCGGGATTGGGAAAGCACCACAGCTCTTTCAACGGCATTTTCCAGTTCCCTGACATTTCCCGGCCAGTCGTAGCGTTTTAAGAGTTCCATCGCATCACGGGTGACGCGATCGACCTGTTTTGTGGTTTCATGTCCGTACTTTTCAAGAAAATGCTGAACGAGTAAAGGAATGTCCTCCTTTCTTTTCTTTAGCGGAGGGATATCAATCATTATTACATTAATTCGGTAAAAAAAATCCTCTCTGAAAGAGCCGTCGGTAATCCCTTTCCCCAAATCTCGACTGGTGGCTGAAATGAGTCGAAAATCCACATCAACAGGCTCCCTGCTCCCGATACTGGTTATCTTCTTTTCTTCCAGAACGCGCAGCAAATCGATCTGCATTTTTGAGCTGATCTCTCCAATTTCGTCGAGGAAAAGGGTACCCCCTGAAACCACTTCCAAAAAACCC
>JAUWLP010000191.1 GCA_030613575.1 Desulfobacteraceae bacterium | reverse complement strand
TACCATATTTTTTCTTTTTATCCCTTTTTCTCCTTGTGTTGCCGGAGCCGATCCCGAGCCGGATCTCAAATCTTCTCTTATTATAAGTGCGGACGAACAGTTTAATTTTGCAGAATACTATTTTTCCAACAAAGGCTATTTAATGGCGGTCAGTGAATACAAGCGGTTTATCTATTTTTTCCCGGGGGATCAGAGGGTAGAGACGGCAATGTACCGGATCGGCATGTCGTATTATCTTGGCAGGCATTTCAAAGAGGCCGTAGATTCTTTCATCGCCGTAATCGATCGATATGTTGATACCGAACTATCCATTAAATCATATTTTATGGTCAGTGAAGCCCACGTCAACCTTAACACCTTTGGCTCTGCCATTATTAATCTTAACAATCTGATTACAATAACCCATGATGAAGATGTAAAGGATGAAGCCTACTACAGGATAGGGTGGATCTGCATTGAAACGGCATCCTGGGAAAAAGCAAGGCTAAATTTTTCAAAAATAAGTGCTAAAAACAAAGATAAGTACAAACTTGAACGGCTTAATACCAAACTTAACAAGGAAAGCTCAATCCCAAAAAAGAACCCCGATCTGGCAGGATTTTTATCCATAATTCCCGGGGCGGGATATCTTTACTGTGAAAGATACCAGGATGCTCTAATCGCATTTTTGCTTAACGGCGGTCTGATATTAGCGGCGTATGAGTCTTTTGATGATAATAACAATGCACTTGGCGGAGTCATTGCTTTTGTTGAATTCGGTTTCTATGCCAGTAATATATACGGCGCTGTAACCAGTGCACACAAATACAATCGGAAACAAACCGGTCAATTTATTGAAAAATTGAAAAATAATGCTAAAATTAATCTTTCAGCCGATGTTAAGAACAAAGGGATTTGTCTTGCCTTTAAATTTGTCTTCTAGCTCGGATTTTACATGAACCGTTTTAGCCTGTAGAGAATCATTTGAAATTTCTATTTTTGGAACCTTTCTTTGGCGGATCACACAAAGATTTTGCCCAGGGCCTGGTTTCACACTCCCGACACAAAATTGACCTGGTTACCCTGCCCGCCCGTTTCTGGAAGTGGCGAATGCGGGGAGCTGCCTTATACTTTGTAAAAAAAATCCCCTCTCTTAAGGACTACCACGGGTTAATCACCACAAATCTGATGAGTCTGTCGGACCTTACATCGCTTTGGAGACTGTCCCCTCTTTCCTCACTGGTCTATTTCCACGAAAATCAGCTTACCTATCCGCTGGCACCCGGTGAACGCATGGATTTTCAGTTTGGTTTCACCGACATCACCACGGCATTGGCCGCAGATCAGATTCTTTTTAATTCTCATACCCATTTTAATGCCTTTTTCAGGAAGCTTCCCGATTTTTTAAATTTAATGCCCGAATACCAACCCAAATGGGTGGTCGATGAGATACGCAATAAAGCCCATGTCCTCTATCCGGGGTGCCATTTTCCGGCTCAAGAAGGGTGGGTCCGTTCCATGCCGCCGGTAGACTTGCCCCCGTTGATCATCTGGAATCACCGATGGGAGTTTGATAAAAATCCCAAGGATTTCTTTGATGCTCTTGATGCTGTGCTGGAACGGGAACTGAATTTCCGCCTCGCTCTGCTCGGAGAAAACTTTCAGATGGTCCCAAAAGAATTTATTGCCGCCCGGGAACGTTTTGGGAACAAGATTGTCTGGTACGGTTATGAAGCATCCAGAGAAAAATACCGTGAATGGCTTATCCAGGGGACAATCGTTATCAGCACAGCAAAACAGGAAAACTTCGGTATTTCTGTGATTGAAGCGATCCGTTACGGTTGCATTCCTCTTTTGCCTGACCGGCTCTCGTACCCGGAAATCATCCCAAAGGCTTTCCATGATGATTTTCTCTATCAAGACCAAACGGAATTGGTTGAAAAACTCTGCTTTCTTATTTCAAACTATCCTCAATTCGAATTAAAGCGAAAGAATCTTTCCGCAGCTATGAATCGTTTTGCCTGGGAAAATCTGATTGATCAATATGATGCAGTATTAGACGATCTGGCTCGTCACTTCTGACTTTGTATCCGTTCACAGAGTCGTTGAGTTAGTGAAAATTCCAAATAACAAATCCCAAAAAACAAATAAATTACAATGACCGAAATTCAAAATCCCAAACAAAAAAAACAATCGCTTTGAACCGGTTTGGAATTTGGAGTTTGAGATTTGTTTGAGATTTGGTGCTTGAAATTTGAGATTTATTTGTAATTTGGTATTTGTGATTTAATTGGATATATTTGAAGGCTTATTAATAAAAGGAAGAATCGAAATTTTATGGAGTTTTGTCTTGACACGATACATATCTTTGTAGTAAAGAATCTTTCGTCGTTAATAAAGAGGAAGAAAGTGTGAGTACTAACATAAACGCAACATTGCTATTTTGGTGGTGGCAGGTTTTAAATTGAGCCTGCCTGCACATATTTAATATTTTAGGAATCATAAAAAGCTGTGGGTAAGGAGGAACTTCCCATGGCTTTTTTATTATGTAAACGCGCCATGGGGTTTTCTCCATGGTTTTTTTTAAACTGGAAAGGAGAAAATATTATGAAACAGACGAAAGTGTTTTTAAATGAAAGTGAAATGCCCAGGCAATGGTACAACATAGTGGCGGATCTGCCTACTCCAATGAGTCCGCCGCTTCATCCAGGCACAGGAAAGCCGGTGGGACCGGATGATCTGGCTCCGGTATTTCCGATGAATTTAATCGAGCAAGAGGTTTCAACCGAGCGCTGGATTGACATCCCTGAACCGGTTCTGGAAAAGTATTGTCTGTGGCGCCCCTCTCCCTTATACCGGGCAAGGAATTTCGAAAAGCTGCTGGATGCCCCGGTTAAAATTTATTATAAGAACGAAGGGGTAAGCCCTCCGGGTTCTCATAAGCCCAACACCGCAGTTGCGCAAGCCTATTACAATAAAGTTTTCGGTATAAAACGCCTATCAACGGAAACAGGAGCAGGACAGTGGGGCAGTGCATTGAGCATGGCCTGTCAGATGTTCGGCCTTGAATGCCGGGTCTTTATGGTAAGGATCAGCTATGAACAAAAGCCGTATCGCAGGCTGATGATGATGACGTGGGGCGCGGATTGTATCCCAAGTCCAAGCAACATAACACAAGCGGGAAGAAAAATTCTTGAAGAACATCCTGATTCACCCGGAAGCCTTGGCATAGCAATTAGTGAAGCCATAGAAGATGCGGTGGGCGATAAAGAGGCTCGCTATTCTCTGGGGAGTGTATTAAACCACGTTCTCCTGCATCAAACAATTGTCGGCCTGGAAGCGCATAAACAATTCGAAAAAATCGGTCTTTATCCCGATGTCATTATGGGGTGTGCCGGCGGCGGAAGCAATTTTGCAGGCCTGTGTCTTCCTTTTGTTCGAGATAAGATCCATGGCAAGCAAACTTCCATTATTGCCGCTGAGCCAACTTCATGTCCAACCATGACGCGCGGTCCTTTTGCCTACGATTTTGGCGATACGGCAATGACCACTCCTTTACTCCCCATGTATACCCTGGGACACGATTTTGTGCCTCCCCCTATACATGCCGGAGGCTTAAGATATCACGGAATGGCGCCTATTTTGAGCCACCTGGTAAAAGAGAAAAT
>JAUWLP010000027.1 GCA_030613575.1 Desulfobacteraceae bacterium | reverse complement strand
AGGGAAAACTTCAGCAAAGCGAACCATTCGAAAAAGATTGGGACGGGAAAAACCATTTCCAAATTCTTTGACCAATTGTATCGACAGTGTCGAGATAATTTTCTCACCGTACTCTGCCCGTTTTTCCTTCAAAATATCCTGGCGGATACGGTTGCCGATTTGCCAGTAAAGAATAGTCAAGCCGGCGTTAACCGTAACGGCAACATTATGCCTGGCAGTTTCAATGAGCCTGCGTATATCACCGATAAGATCGCCGGGAATGGACTTGTTGTATTTTTTTGTAATCCGCATCTTTTTAAATGTATTTTAAATCGTAATTAAATTTGTGAATAAAGGGATCAGATCTACGTTTGACTCTTAGTCAGCGTCAGTTTAATTTCTCAACGGGTTTTCTACACCTTTTAATTTGAGCATTTTAAGAAGGAATAGATAGGTTAACTGCTAAATGTATAGCCACATCCCAAGCCTTGGCAGCATTCTTGAATCGTGTTGCAAAACCAGCATCCTTAAATTGGTCTTTAAGGTATTTATCAAAATTTGTTTTTATTTTCATGTTGGATTCCTTTTGGTTCGTTTACCATAGGCGGCACGGCGTTCTTTCACCCCAAAGCCAATTTTTCTTGTAGGTTTATTCTCCAAGCTCAGCAACCGGTCTAATGTTTCAAAGACAATCTGGAACCGTTCATCAGTCTGTTTTCTCATTTCTGCAAGCTCTCTCCTGAGATCATCGTTTTCCAGAACCATATGCCTGAGCTTTGTAAAAACACGCATTATCTGGATATTTACCTGAATGGCTCTTTTACTTTTTAATACGCTGGAAAGCATGGCTACACCCTGTTCAGTGAAAACCATGGGTTTATGTCTTAATCCCATCTTGTCACGATTGGAGGTGCCAAATTGGCATCTCCAATGGCTCAATTCTTTTTTTGTAAGTTCAAACATGAAATCATCTGGGAAACGATCGATATTCCGTCTTACAGCTCTTTTCAATTGAGCTGTTTCTACCTCATAAAGTTCTGCCAAGTCTCTATCAAACATAACTTTAATATCTCGGATGAGATAAATTCTGGAGGCTATCGTTTCTGCGAGCATGATATCGGTCATGAGTCTCCCTCGAATTCCTTTTTGACGGAATGAACTATATGATCAGTATCTTTTGTTCAACTTTATATCCTGCCCATCCTGTAAATCCGGTCTAATACTATTCTGGAATTATTTAAAAAATTCTGTTTTTTGGGTAACCGTTGTTTTGATGGCATTAAGTGTGTCACTCAGTACGGCGATCACATTTTCCCGGATGTCTCCGGCAACCACCAAAAACATCACGTCATCTCCCACGGCCAGATTTTTATTTTCAGCTATTTCAACGAGTATTTCTATTATTCCGGGCTTTCTTTTATACGTTTCAACCACCTGACGCAGTTTTTCATGATCAACGGAGAGGGTTAGACCCGACACTTTCCGGCCGTCGCGTGATGTGTCGCGCACTACCCCGTTATGGCACAGGATCATTCCGGCCTGGTGATAATCAGGGTGTTTTTTTATTGAATCAATCATGCGAGTTAAATCCACAGTTACTCTCCGGTTGTAGAAGTTGCAATATATTCGGCCCTGGTCAAATCATCCGGAGTGTTAATATTAGAAAAAGATACCAGATCCGGATCATTTTGACGCAAAATATTTTCAGGGATTTTTTTAACTCGAACTTTTCGAAAAATCTGCTGAATCTTAAGGTCTTTTTTAACAAGCTGCTGTTCTATGGGCTTGAAGCATTGTTTCGAATACACAGAACAAAGTGGCTCAAATCCTTGAGAAGTTTCAGGAATAACAATGTCAACGCCGGGTTCTATATTTCCAAGGATAGTTTCAACCAGCTCTTTTTTAAGGAAAGGGATATCGCAAGCCGCGAAAAACGCATACGGCGTGGTCATATAAAAAAGACCTGCATGTATCCCTGTCAACGAGCTTCGAACCGGGAAAAGGTCTGTCACGATATTTAAATCCCACTCAAGATATTGAATCGGATCGTTGGTAACCAGAATAATTTTCTCAAAAAGATCGCTAAAGACGTCATATATGCGGTCAAGGATACATTTTCCACCGACACGGATCAACGCCTTGTTTTTTCCTGAGAAACGTGTATTCTGTCCACCTGCCAATATGACGCCGGTAACGGAGGTTTTCATGTTGCAACAGCCTATTATTACATTACGAAAATGAGGTCTTTGAAAAACGCCCCTGTTAAATATGACGGTCTCGTAAAAAGTCGTCACTCCGGTGAAAACCGGAGTCCAGATGGTCTGCAACTGCTTGAAAAGACTGGATTCCGGCTTTCGCCGGAATGACGGAAAACGGTATTTTGGGACTTTTTACGAGATTATCAAAGTTGATTATATATTTTACAATAGGAAAAATATCAGACAAAATCAAGGCCCTTTCCATAAGATTGTGTTTTCTGTTCTAAAGAAATATCATAATAATCTTGATCTTACCTTTGTTCATGATATAGAAATTTAAAACTGATTTTCGGAAAAATTGGATAAAAATATCGAGGAAAATGGGTTATTGTAAATTTTCCGAAACGTTTAATTATGATGGCTTCGTAAAAAGTCAAAATACGACTTTTTACGAAGCCGTCAATTATGATACTGGAGAAAAAAATGGGTGCAGTTAATATCATTTTAGATGCAGCGGACATAGATCGTAAGCTGCAAAGGATTACCCGTGAGATTCTTGAAGAGCATAAAGGTGTGGAGAACTTAGCCCTGATCGGAATTCAAACTCGCGGTGTATATCTGGCAAAACGTATCCGGTCCAGCATTAATGAAATCGAAAAGATTGAAATACCGACCGGAGAAATGGACATTACGCTGTATCGGGATGACTGGACCCGGATCAGCCCCAATCCGGTTGTTAAAGCCACGAATATATCCTTCTCGGTTGACGGAAAACAAATTATTTTAGTCGATGATGTCCTGTTTACCGGGCGGACAACACGGGCCGCCATGGATGCATTGATAGATTTCGGAAGGCCGGACCGTATAGAACTTGTTGTGCTGGTGGATCGTGGTCACCGGGAGCTTCCAATCCAGGCTAACTATGTGGGGGAACTTGTTGAAACAAGGCGATCTGAGACCGTGAATGTATTATTAAGAGAACATGACGGGGAGGATAAGGTTGTAATCGAGGGAAAATGATGGTTTCGTACAAGACTCTTTAAGAATTCATCAAAAACGGGTTTTGAAAATGCCGGTATGGAGATAAAATGGGTTTCAAAAAACACAAGGCAAACGCTCCTAAGAAGGTTAATGTTGGTATTATTACAGTGTCAAGCACACGTTCAATGACGGAAGATAAAAGCGGCCAGTGGATAAGCAAACGTGCTAAAAAGGAAGGTCACAAGGTTGTTTTGCATCTGGTTGTTCCGGACGAAGCCGGAACAATAACCGAAACCCTTCATGAAACCATAAACGATTATGGTGCTCAGGTCATCCTGGTAACCGGCGGCACCGGCATTAGCAACAAAGATGTAACCATTGAAGCAGTGCGTCCATTCTTTAAAAAGGAACTCACGGCATTTGGGCCCCTTTTTGCCCAGCTCAGTTTTGAACAGATAAATTCCGCCGCTCTCTTATCCCGTGCCACTGCCGGCGTAATTGGAGCAACCATTGTATTTTGCATGCCGGGGAGCCTTAAAGCCTGTAAATTGGCTTGCAAGGCCCTTATCTTCCCCGAACTCGGTCATATCGTTAAACATATCCATGAAGATTGACGGTTTCGTAAAAAGTCCAACTTCTGCGTTGTGCTGCATTTCATAATCATTCAACGTACGATAAGTACGCCTCATGATTACAAAATTTGCACGCCTTGAATTTGAACTTTTTACGAAACCGTCTAAATCGGACTTTTTACGAGACCATGAAGATTAGATGGGGTGCCCCGACCTTAACCCCCGGCACCTGGATCTCGAACCCCTCAAATTATGAGACGTTAGGATAAATTATAGGTACGCGGGCTGTTAAGGCAGAGACAATTTCATAATTGATGGTGTTCAGGCTCGCGGCAATCTCATCCACGGTTATGGATTCATCTACCTGTCTGCCGAAAATTACCACCTCATCTTCCAAATTCACATCAGGGATATGTCCCACATCCAACATGGTATGGTCCATACAGACTCGTCCGACAATTGGTGCCCTGCGTCCGCGGACCAACATGTGTCCACGGGAAGAGAGCAGACGATTATATCCATCCGCATATCCGACGGGCACGGAAGCAATTGTGGTGGACTTCTTGGTTTCATAAGTAATTCCATAACTGACTTTGAAACCGGGGGGAACCTTTTTTAAATAAACCACTTTTGCCTTTAAAGTCATGGCCGGTTTCAGCGCGATTCGGCGTTTTTTCACTTCATCCGATGGATAGAGACCATAAATCGCAATGCCGGCTCGCACCATATCGAGATGGGTTTCGGGCATGTCTATAATGGCTGCGCTATTGGCGGCGTGGCACAAAGGAGGGTTCATACCGGCGCGGCGCAGTTCATTCAGAAAGTCAAGAAATATTTCAAGCTGTTTTCCGGCATATGTCTTATCAGTACTGTCTGCGGTGGCGAAATGAGTATATACTCCTTCCAGTTCAAGGCCGGCAAGTGACGCGATTGACTCGACTTCTCGGATAGCGTTAATTGTTAATTTTTGCTCTGTTGCAGGTGGTTGGCTACAGTTAGGCAGCAGGCCGAGTCGCCCCATTCCGGTATCGACTTTAAGGTGAGTCTTGATCTGTTTGTTGAATGAAACAGCGATATCGGAGAGTACTTGAGCGGTTTTATACGACCATACGGTTTGGGTCAAATCAAACTCTATCAGCTTGTGGGCAAGTACCGGCGGTGTGTACCCAAAAATCAAAACCGATTCGTTAAACCCTGCTTTTCTGAGCTCAATTCCTTCTTCTATTCTGGCGACACCCATGGAATCGGCGCCGTTCTCGAGGGCCTTCCGGGTTACCTCAATCACCCCGTGACCATAAGCATTGGCTTTTACCACGGCCATCAGATTGGCCCCGGGATCTGTAATTCGCCGTAGTTCACGCACGTTGTGAGCTATGGCTTTCAGGTCAACCTCTGCCCAGACAATCGGAGAATCCAAGTGGTTACCTCCTAACCCGGACAAGTCGGGAAAGTGAAAAGTGAACGAAAGTTTGAAGTGACTAAATTTACAACTAAGGAATTAAGCGTTTTACTATGCTATTTAGAAATCATTGCTCTCATCATATCGCCGGCATTTTGAGCATGGTCTGCAATAGAGCCGATTATTTCAGCCAGCCTGACCAAATGAAATATGGTAACGGCATCGGCCTCCATGTTAAAGATCTTTTTCTTAATAATGTCTTCAAATTTATCGGCTTCGTGCTCTTGCCTGCGAAGCGTGTGGATGATATTCTTGACTACTACTCGTTGTTTTTCGGAGAACTTTTTAAAATACAATCTTGCTTCAACTACCAATCCGCTCAGCTGTTCGATGGGACCAATAACAGCATCCACCAGAAGCGCAAAATCCTTTTCAAGCTCCTGCGGAATCCTTAACTCACCTCTATAAGAAATCCAGTCAAGACTATCTTCCATTGCGTCAAGAACCTGGTCCTGTTCTCTTAAATACCTGAACACCAGAAAATTAGATATGGGCATCATGGTTTGTTTTGGAATATGCCCACGGATGCGGCGCTTGATGGCGTCTGCTTGACTTTCAATCTGAGTAACTTCTTGTCTGAATTCTTCAAATGTTTTACATTTGGCCGCAAAATAGCACTCCATGGCCTGCTGAAAAGCCCAGGCGCATTCCTTGACTTTTTCGGCATGTTCCTGAAGACCTTCAAATGGTGAAGTCATAAACATTTTAAAAAATGGTATGCGCATAGCCATCTCCTTCTATAACAAGAATTGCAGTATTTTAAATATGACCATACTGGTAACGGCAGCAGCAGGCACAGTCAACACCCAGTATAACATAATTTTATAAATAATACCAAAGTTGACCGCTTCGAGTCCGCGCGCAAGGCCTACCCCCAGGACGCCGCCCACTGCGGCATGGGTTGTTGAAACCGGAAGACCCATTTTGGAGGCCACAAGAACCGTTGTTGCCGCCGCGAAATCAACACAAAAACCCCGAGTATTGGTAAGGGTAGTAATTTTTGTGCCGATGGTTTCCATGACACGGTGCCCTGCCATTCCGATTCCGCATGCAATACCGATACCGCCGAACAGCAGCAGAAAAACAGGCACCGGCACTGTAGCGCCGACACTGCCTGTCTTTACCAAAAAATAAATTACGGCCAGAGGACCTATTGCATTGGCCACATCGTTTGCCCCCTGTGCCAGTGCGACATAGCAAGATGTCCCGATTTGTATACGCCGGAATATCTCTTCTGCTCCGTTTGATTTATTATTCTTAATTAACATTTTTAGTAAGCGCTTCCCGGCGAATCCAAAAAAAATTGCCAGATTGCATGCAAACAGCAATGCAGAATAGGGCCCAACGACCAGTTTTTTCCCCAAAGGAGTTTTGAACAGAAATGACAATATAACTACAAAAAAAGTTATACCAATAAAAACCGGCGACAACTTCAAGGCGTAGGTAAAAGCATCGTTTTTAGAAAGGATCAATTTTACGATAATTTTGAACATAAAAAAGGCAATGACAATACTAAGCACAGGGGAAACAATCCAGCTTATTACAACAGCGGCGAGTTTGCCCCAATTGATAACTGAGAAGCCGCCAGCCATAATTCCAAAGCCAATCATAGACCCGACAATGGAATGGGTTGTGGAAACCGGCAATGACTTCCAGGTGGCAAAACTGACCCAGATGGCGGCAGCAAGAAGAGCTGAAAGCGCACCGATAAGGGCCAGGTGCGGATCGGTTAGAACTTCGGTTGAGACAATCCCTTTGCGAATGGTATTGGTAACATGGGAACCGATACACGCGGCGCCGATGATATTCAAAATTCCGGCGATAAATATTGCCTGGCGAATTGTAATTGCCTTGGCGCCCACAGCAGAAGCCATGGAGTTGGCAACATCATTGGCACCGATGTTCCAGGCCATGTAAAACCCAAAAATGTAACCGACAATCAGAACGTAATATTCTTGAGGCATTATTGTTTCACAATAATATTAACATGTTATAGCAAATCAGCAACAATCGGTCGATTCAGGCCAGCCAATATTTTCACGGGACATATCATGGCGCATTGTGTAAATCAATGTTAATATGGGCACCCACTATATGGTTAATAGTATTAAAACTAACAAAATCTTTACACAATTCTAACCAAATGCTAATATGCTTATATTACAATAAAATTTAATTTTGACGGCTTCGTAAAAAGTCCAACTTCTGCGTTTCGCTGCATCCTTCGTCATTGCAGCGTACTATAAGCACGCTCCCCACGGGACCGGCGGATAGCCGATTCCTCAGGATTTGCGCGCCTTGAATTTGGAGCTTTTTACTTTGCCGTCGGATTGTGACTTTTTACGATACTGTCAATTTTAATATTCTTGGAACATTTAAGAAGAATTATATCATGGTAAAAGAGCGCATCTTGGTTGTCGAGGACGAAGAAGACATCCTGGAATTGGTAAGGTACAATCTAGACAGGGAAGGATATAAGGTTGTCTGCGTCACTTCCGGTGAAAAGGCCCTGAGAAAAACAAGATCCGAGCAATTGGATCTAATTGTTCTAGACCTTATGCTTCCCGGAATGGATGGTCTTGAAGTTGCAAAGGTTTTAAAAAGAGATTCAAAAACCCGAGATATCCCCATAGTTATGTTGACAGCAAAAGGTGAAGAAGCGGATATAGTTACAGGATTGGAACTCGGATCGGATGATTACATCACCAAGCCATTCAGCCCACGTGTTCTTATTGCACGGATTCGGGCTGTTTTACGTAGGAAAAAACCGATAGAACCGCCTGATGATACCTCAGTCATTCAAATAAATGAACTTACAATCCATCCTGGAAGACGTGAAGTTCTGATTAAGGGTGAGCCTGTAGAATTAACCTATACTGAATTTCAGGTCCTTTATTACCTTGCCAAAAGGCCGGGATGGGTCTTTACTCGCTTTCAGATCGTCGATGCAGTTCGAGGTGATGATTACCCGGTCACCGATCGAAGTGTTGACGTCCAGATTGTAGGCTTAAGGAAAAAACTCGGCTCCTGTGGTAAATACATCGAAACCGTCAGGGGTGTTGGTTATCGATTTAAGGAAACCCTATGAGAAAGAAGAAACGACTGCTCTGGCAGCTTTTCCCTTCTTATCTATTAATAACCATTGTTTCTTTGAGTGCCGTTACCTGGTATGCCTCGAATTCACTTCGAAATTTCTTTCTGGACCAGACCGCAGCCGATTTGCTTGTAAGAGCGCATCTATTGGAAAAACAGATCATCCAATTTCTTGGGCCTTTGGATGCAAATGTCATCGACGCCTTATGCAAAGAAATCGGGCAATCCTCGGCAACCCGCATCACGGTCATACTTCCATCTGGCATAGTTATCGGCGACTCCAATGAAGATCCGGCCATAATGGATAACCATGCCCTGCGTCCCGAAGTGATCGAGGCCAAAAAAGGGAACGTGGGAAGATCCATAAGATTCAGCACTACGCTTCAGCAAAACATGATGTACGTGGCTATTCCTCTATCAGATCATAAAAGGATCATTGCTGTTATACGGACTTCACTGCCGATAACTGCCATTGATAAAGAACTAAAGTCCATTCAGAGCAAAATCGCTTTAGGTGGCTTGTTGATCGCGCTACTTGCTGCTGGAATCTGTTTGTATGTCTCCCGTCGTATAAGTCAACCCATCGAAAAGGTGAAAGAGGGTGCTGAATTTTTTGCCCGTGGAGATCTTTCCCACCGACTTCCAGAGACAGATTTGATAGAAATTAGCAGTCTTGCTGATACCATGAACAAGATGGCCTCCCAGCTGGATGATCGCATCAAGACGATCATAAACCAGAAAAATGAACTGGAGGCTGTGCTTTCAGGCATGATTGAAGGCGTAATAGCTTTTGATATGGATGAACGTATTATCAGCATCAACCAGGCCGCCGCAGGGATCTTTGAAAGTATCCCAAAAGATATGTTGAACCGCAGCATTCAAGAAGTTATCAGAAATCCTGAATTACAGCAATTTGTAACCCAAGCGCTTTCCAGCACAGACAATCTGGAAGGTGATATTACGCTGTATCACGAGGGCGAAAGAATTATATATTTACACAGTACCCCCCTGCGTGATTCAAATAGTGATCAAATCGGCGTCTTGGTCGTTATGAACGATGTAACCCGGGTCAGGCGGCTTGAAAATATACGGCGAGATTTTGCAGCCAATGTTTCCCATGAAATCAAAACACCCCTTACAGCGATCAAAGGGTTTGTGGAAACCCTGCGCTACGAATCCGTTAAGAATCCTGAAGAAATCGAGCGTTTTCATAGTATTATTGAAAAACATGTGAATCGTCTGACAGCGATTTTAGAAGATCTGATTAGCCTTTCAAGGATTGAACAATATGATGAAAAAAAGGAGATTGATCTTGAAAAAAGGGGTATAAAAGAAATAATTCAGAAAGCTATTCAGAACTGCCAGGAAAAAGCAGAAAAAAAAAGCATTAACATTGATCTATCCTGTGATGAAAAAATTTCGGCTATGATCGATTCCACACTTTTAGAACAGGCTATTGTCAACCTTCTCGATAATGCTATCAACTACAGCAATAAAGAAAGCTCCATTCATGTTTCGGCCTCTTTAAAAGATTCAGAGGTTATTATCAGTGTTCAGGATCATGGGATTGGAATTGCCAAAGAGCATATTCCAAGACTTTTTGAAAGGTTTTACCGAGTAGACAAGGCTCGAAGCCGAACACTGGGTGGTACAGGACTGGGGCTTGCCATTGTCAAGCACATTGCTCAGGCCCACGAAGGCCGCATCCATGTTGAAAGCACCCCTGGCAAGGGGAGTACTTTTGAGATCTATCTGCCCAGCGCATAATATTTTCATAATAAACAGTTAACTCAACAGTCCAAAGTCCAAAGTTTTGTGCCGTCATGTGGCTAAAAGCATTGTATCCCATCATTAAAGAGATGGTTTCCAGATCATCATTATTGCACCGGCCCAGTTGCATTCAGCTCTTCATTTCTATCATTTTGGCATTCTTTTGTTGATATATCGTTATGTTCACTTCTGCTGATACATCTTAATGCATCAATTAAAAGGTCAGCATTAGGGTTCCGGTCTTTGGTGAATCTGAACCGTAAGACAACTAAACCCGCAAAAATAAGGAGTCCGAAAATTATGAGAAGTATATCTTTCAATCTATTTTATCCTTAAAATACACGAGCAGCTGATGATGAAGCTTTACCCCACACTAATATGATAAATTCATTAAGGAAGTGGTTAAATTTCAACACCTTTCAAACAAGTCATCAAAAGATCTGAAGAGCAACTTGCAGAATACTCCACAACAGTCCCAGCATCTTTGAAAACAATATAAACCCTACAATCAGGGAACAGAGCATTGAGCGATGCAATTAAACTGAAATCGGGCTCTGGCCGGCTGGTTGTAATCACAATTTTTTCCACAGTTTATCCTCCCCCTTCTTCTTTTCTAAAGGTTGAATTCGATGAGAACGATTTTTTTGTGTTTGACGAAATTATATATAAATGGGTATTGTTCAATTTTGATGAAGATAGCGTTAATTTTTTGTTACATTTCAAAATCGGTAACCGTCAAATCGTTTCAAGACAAATTCTACTTCGTGAACGGTTTCACGTAAGGCATGTAAAATTCATTTGCCAGCAAAATTTTCTTTACTATTGTCTTCCGGACTTTCTTTATTGACGGGTTTTTCCATGAAAGTAAGCCTTCGGAATTTCAGTTTTTAGATTATTCCTGCCCTGTTACAGTTTGATTGCCATTGGGTTATAATTTGATTAAAATCTAAGAGACCTCCCGGAAATGGGTAATCTCTACTCCCTCCTCGTCCCTCAAAAGCGCCCTGGCATTTAGAATGGCCTTTTCCATATCCTCTTCCGGGGTATTTGAAACATTCCCGTGTCCGGGATAGATCTCGCTTATCTTCCTTGCTTCCAATAGACTGATTGAATTGATATAATCGCCAACACTTCCGGACTCAGCAATATAGGAAAGTGTCCCTCCAGCAAAGAGAGTATCCCCGGTAAAAAGGATCTTCCGGGTAAACTCATAGATGCAGATTGAACCGGAAGTATGCCCGGGTGTATGCACTATTTCTAATATGTAGTTTCCCAGATCAAAACGACATCTGTTTTCCATCCAGAGATGAACCTTAAGGGATGGCTCGTTAAGATCGGCTGATTTATACATAGTAACGTATCTGTCCTCCACGGCAATCTTGGTGGCCGCAAAGCGATGGGCGGCAATCAGGGAATAATCCTGAAAATAGCGATTAGCCCCGATATGATCAAAGTGTTCGTGGGTATTAATTATTATGTCAATATCCCTGATTTTGAGTCCCAGCATAAGTAAGGACTTCTGTAACTTGAAAAAGTTTTTATCCACTCCTGAATCAATTAGGACATTTTTGTAGTCACCCCTGATCAGGTAGCTGTGGCTGCTGGTATCCTCTCCCTTGAGCCAAAAAATGTTGGGTTGCAATTCTATAATCTGGTCATCTTTTACCATAATTCCTCCATTCACTCTTTTTTGCCCTTTCCTCATCTTCATAGATTTGAAAGAATTGATCCAACCGATTTTCCCTAAAATAGTTTAGAATCTCTGGTTTCAAGGAGCATAACTTCAAGGCTCCTCCTAAAAGGTCAACCTCCTTTCTGACACCATTTAAAACACCCAGTAGGGTGATTGGTTCAAACTTTTCCAACCCCTTCAGATCCATAATTACCCTGATGCCTCTTTCCTTGAGATAAGTAGAAAGAACCCTTTTTGCGAAGATTGCTTCATTCTTTCTGGGCTCACCTGAGATTTTAATGAGAAAAAAACCGGCATCCTCTACAATATGATATTTCATAACTTGATAATCCTCTTTTGTTTGCCTATGCTTAAGATTGCAACTTGATAATATACTCTTGTTAGAGTTTGATCAGCAATGAGTTAAAATTTGATAAGGATTTGGGGGTAAAAGTTTGTTCGATAACCAGATATAATAACAAAATCTTTATACGGTCCTCATGCAGTGCTGGCATATTAATAGTAACCGAACGAGTCTGGCCTAATTTGGTTCCGGTTCCACGCTGAAATGGAACGGCTCCATATAGGAGAATTTGTCAATAAAGATGGCCGTATTCTACAGTACACTGAATTAACACCAAATCAGCGCAACATATTTAAAAAAATAAAAAACTGATAAAAAACTAATAAATTATTAATATAGCCGATTTAACCTAAACACAGCCTGTATTTTGAAGTATAAAACAATAATTTTGGGGGATCAGCAATGCACAACTTGATGAAGAAACTTGATAGGCAATATGAAAACACTCGGAGACAGTACCCCGATGAAAAGCGGTATATGATATTTCATGTTCTCAAATCTTTTGATGAAAACCACTCCACCCAATTTTTCGACGGTTTAACCGTGGGGGATATTACCGTTCACGAAAACCAAATTTTAAAACTACTTGCCAGATTTCACATCCCACCTGAAAATCAGGAAAAGATCCTCGACTGGTATGATGCCTATTTGCTACCGTACACAATTTATAACAATTTGAATAAAAAGTAAAATTTAACATTAGCACGTGCATTCCGTAAGTTTGAAACAATGTAAGTCATTAGTCATCTGTATTTTCGGGAATGGTATCGGAAATACACGCACGGCAAGGTAGTTTAATAACCTAAGGCCAAGCTGAAACAAACTCAGATCGCAACGGTCAGTTCGGTGTATTTGTTTGTACAAACCGGTCTCCAGTGCCAAGATACCAAAAAAAAAGATCCATAGATACGCCAGACAGCTGGCATACATCAGTCGCGTTAGCCGTTGAGGAGAAGACAGGTGACTTTTATCGATGTTGAACCCCCGACTTTTCTGGTCGCTGAAAAAGGTTTCAATGGTAAATCGCATGGAATAATATTCACAAGCTTTTGATCCCGACCTGAAATTGGTCACTAAAAATAAGGGCTCTTCATGATCTTCACCCCACCAGGCAATCGCAGTAACCGGTCCGTATTTTTTCTTGGTTATTTTACAGTTTTGCAAATGCTTATAACAGCCTTGTGGAAGCATAGCCGCAAGCATTTCGATTTGAAAGGGCTTCCCTCTGAGCGCCTAAAGGGTTGCCCGCTGTTATAATAGTCCCGTCAAGTTTCGCATCATATTATATCCCACAATTATGACACTCTTGTACATCCCGCTTAATCTCGGTTTGTGGAAATGCATAGAAAACACCTGCCGACCAGAATCAATATCTGTTTCGTTTTTTTGCCACCGTGTATCAATTAACATAAATTTAACCATTTCCTAATTTTTTCTTAACCAATCTCTATAAATATCATCACAAACTCATTGTAGTTTTTAGCTGGAGAGGAGGTGATGTTATCCAAAAGATTATAAAGAAAGAGAGTTGAAGAAAATAATTTTGTGAAAAGTTTTTAAAATCTAAAAATCTAAAAATAGGAGAGACAAACAGATGAAAAAGATTTTTTTGATGTTAATTATGATGGGTATTTTCGTAATTCCTATGGAAAACGGCAACAACCTGGTTTGGGCCGGAGAAACTGATGTTTTGATAGATATACTTGAAAAAAAAGGAATCCTAACCCCGCAGGAAGCCAAAGAGGTTTTGTCTGAAATTCAGATCGAAAAAGACAAAAAGAAAGCCCAGGTCAAGGAGGTCGAGAGCTCGGAATTTAAGCTCCCAAAATGGGTGGAAAACACAAAGGTCAAAGGGGATTTCAGGTTCCGCTACCAGTATCAGGAAACCGATGAACACGGTGTGGAAAACCGGGACCGGTGGCGAATTAGATGGCGGTTCGGTCTTGAAACCCAGGTGAACGAGAACTGGAAAACCGGGTTTCGACTTTCTTCCGGCAGTGGTGATCCCAGATCCAGAAACTTGACCCTGACAGACACCTTTGACACTTCAAATGTCCAGCTTGATCTGGCCTACGCACAATTCGACCCAAACAAACATTGGAGCCTGACGGCCGGAAAGTTCAAAAACCCGCTTTGGAAAACCAAAGATTTGCTCTGGGATTCAGATATTAATCCCGAAGGAATCGGCGTCAAGTTTTTAAATTATAAAATCAATAAGTTTGAGTTATTTGTCACACCGGGCTTCTATGTCTTGGAAGAATTCAAATCGGATACAAGCGACCCCTGGTTGGGGCTCATCCAGGCCGGTGCTAAAACAAAGCTGTCGGACAACTTGTATCTCAAATTTGCGGGTGCCTTTTATAGCTTTCAAGACCTCAAGGGGAATAGTTTCGAACATTCATCCGAGACCAACTCTACAGATGCCGGTGGAAACTTCAAGTATGATTACGACGCCTTTGGGGCAGACGCGGAATTGGGAATTAAGCTTTCGGGTCCGGTGCCCTTTGTGGGTATTTTTGGACAGTACGTGAACTCCGATGCAAGCAGGAACGACTTGGGGTATCTTGTCGGCTTCAAGTTTGGATATAAAAAGGTCAAAAAATTTGGGCAATGGCAAGTGAAGTACAATTACAGGCGTCTTGAACAGGATGCATGGCCGGACTTTCTTCCTGACAGCGATTTCTACGATGGCCAAACCGATGTTAAAGGCAACGAAATAGAATTTAAATTTGGGCTGGCCAAAAACGTCACCATTGGTCTTGACTACTATAAGGCCGAACCTATTGATAGAAAACCGTCCATAGAGGAGGATCTCCTCCAATTGGATCTCGTGCTGAAATACTGATATTCGTTGATCAATTATATTTCCAGAGGGGTGGTCGCTTCAATCGTACCCCTCTGGTTGTATCATGGAATTTATTTCAAAGGGGGTGAAAAAACAGGTGGTTAACCAAATCCTAACATTTCGCTAACATAAATCTAACAAATAAATATTAATTTTAAGTTTTAATAATAGGAGGAAAAGAATGAAAAAATTAAGTTTTGTAGTAACAATCGCTTTATCAATCTTTTGTATGGCCACAGTTGCCGTTGCAGGCAACATCGTAATCAAGGGTTCTACAACTGTTCTGCCCATAGCTCAGAAAGTGGCGGAAGCTTATATGAAAGAAAATCCTGAGGTATCCATTTCTCTTTCCGGCGGTGGATCCGGTAACGGTATTAAGGCAATTATAGACGGTACCACCGATATCGCGGACAGCTCCAGGTTCATCAAAGGTAAAGAAGTAAAACTTGCGGTTGAAAAAGGGGTTTATCCGGTTCCTTTCCGAGTTGCATACGACTGCATTGTGCCTGTGGTACATCCAAGCAATCCCATCAAGGATATTAGCATGGATCAGCTAAAAGCAATCTATAAAGGCGAGGTTAAGAACTGGAAGGACGTTGGTGGCCCGGATAAAAAGGTCGTGGTTATATCCCGTGACACTTCATCGGGAACCTATGAGGTATGGAATAAAAAAGTTATGAAAAAAGATAGGGTATATCCTGGTGCGCTGCTTCAAGCATCCAACGGTGCGGTGGCTCAGGCTGTTGCAAAAAATAAATACGCCATCGGTTATATCGGTCTCGGATATCTGAACAAAGATGTAAAGGCATTGACCGTAAACGGTGTGACCGGCTCTATGGAAACGACGATTGACGGTACATTCCCCATCAGCCGGCCACTCTTTATGTTCACACAGGGATGGCCCAAGGGCGAGACGGTGAAGTTCCTAAACTATGTTCTTCACCCTGCTAAAGGCCAAAAACTGGTTGGCGAAGCCGGTTATGTGCCGCTGTATTAATTCCTTCTAAACACTCTATATAACCCTGTGACGCGCAATTATACCATTGCGCGTCACTATTTTTCAAAAAATCTTACACCAAACAAAGGCAAGACAGCGAGATGGCAAACACTCGTCAAATAAAAGATCGAGGAATGAACGTTTTCTTTTTCTGTATTGCAACGGCATCCATCACTATTCTGTTTATGATCTCCGTGTTCCTCTTCATGGAAGGGTTGCCGATTTTTAAAGTCGTTTCGGTTAAAGATTTTATTTTTGGATCATACTGGTATCCTACGTCTGATCCGCCGGACTTCGGTATTTTCCCGCTGATTATTGGGTCCGTTGTCGTTACGATCTTATCTGCTTCTGTATCCATACCACTGGGTGTAATGAGCGCTGTCTATCTGGCGGAAATCGCCAGAGTGAAAATTCGTGAGATCGTCAAGCCGATTGTGGAACTGCTGGCGGCACTTCCCTCGGTTGTTATCGGTTTTTTCGGGATGGTCATCGTAGCGCCGTTTTTGCAAAACGTCCTTGATATTCCTACCGGGCTAAACATTTTTAATGCATCCTTAATGCTGGCTTTTATGTCGGTTCCCACAATATGCAGTATTTCAGAAGATGCCATTTACAGTGTTCCCACAAATCTGAAAGAAGCATCATTAGCCTTAGGTGCCACCCATCTGGAAACCATTGTACGGGTCGTTCTCCCGGCTTCTATTTCCGGTATCAGCACTGCGATTATTCTGGGTATGTCGAGGGCCATCGGCGAAACCATGGTGGTTTTGATGGTTGCCGGCGGCGCCGCCATGGTTCCCGCTTCAATTTTCGATCCGGCTCGCCCCATGCCGGCAAGTATCGCCGCTGAAATGGCTGAAGCGCCGTTTCGCGGAGACCACTACTATGCACTATTTGCAACCGGCATTGTTCTGTTTGTCTTCATATTTATTTTCAATATCATTGCAGAACATATTGCGCACAAATATAGACAGGTAGGAGAGGCATCCCTTTAGAATGAATATTTCAAAATATTTTTTTTAAAACCGTTAATTACATATAAGTGATAGGGTACAGGCAACATGCAAACAACAAGAGTCGAAACCATGGTCAATTTTCCGCCTATCGACTTAACAACAAAAGTCGAAAAGATCGATCAAACCAAAAACAGGAATAGCCCACCTGCTTCATCCCAAATGAGCCGACGACAACTGATCCAGAAGATCGTGTTTGTCTTTTTTCGTGGCGCTGCCTGGGTTAACGGTGTTGCGCTGTTAATCATCATATATTTTATGGTGGCCAACGGGTGGCGAGCTATTACCTGGACATTTTTAACCCAGGCGCCAAGGGATTCCATGACAAAGGGGGGAATCCTGCCGTGTATTGTGGGCACATTGGGTCTCAGTCTGGGTGCTATCATCGTCGCTTTTCCCATCGGCATCGCCTCGGCAATCTATTTGAACGAGTACGCCCGTCCCGGCCGAATACTGAGATTAATTCGTCTGGGTATCAACAATTTGGCAGGCGTTCCATCTGTGGTTTTTGGTCTGTTCGGCCTGGCTTTTTTTTGTATTTACTTAAAAATGGGGGTGAGTCTGCTGGCCGGTGCTCTCACGCTGGGGGCCATGACCCTGCCCGTGATTATCGGCGCTTCAGAGGAAGCGCTCAAAGCTGTACCGGATACATATCGCGAAGCTTCTCTGGGTCTCGGAGCCACCAAGTTGCAGACGATCTTCCGCGTGGTCTTGCCAACGGCCCTGCCGGGAATACTGACCGGTGGTATTCTGGGTATCAGCCGGGCAGCCGGAGAAACCGCACCGATTATGTTTACCGCCGCGGTATTTTTTTCACCGCGCATGCCATCCTCTGTATTTGACGAAATCATGGCATTGCCCTATCACATCTATGTTCTGGCCACGGCCGGCACAGAAATTGAAGCCACTCGTCCCCTCCAATATGGCACGGCGCTGGTGCTGATTGCCCTCGTCCTGGGTTTAAACCTGGCCGCCATCTTGTGGCGAGCGCGACTGAGAAAGCGGATGCAATAAAAGGGATCGGAAATGGAAAGACCCTTGAAAATGGCGTCAAATCATCTGCATTTTTACTATGGTGATTTTGAAGCCTTACATGACATTTCACTTGAATTTTCTGAAAACCAGGTTACGGCCTTGATCGGGCCCTCAGGTTGCGGTAAGAGTACTTATTTAAGATGTATGAATCGGATGAACGATCTTATCGCATACAGCCGGGTGGAAGGAGAAATACTTCTCGACGGTGAAGATATCTACGCACCTTCGGTAGATGTAGTTACGCTCCGCAGCCGGGTCGGTATGGTTTTTCAAAAGCCGAATCCTTTTCCTAAAAGTATTTTTGAAAATATCGCCTATGGTCTAAAGGTAAATGGTGTTAAAGATAAAAGTAAAATTGCCAGTAGGGTGGAAAAAAGTCTTATACGGGCTGCACTTTGGGGTGAGGTGAAAGACAGGCTGCACGACTCGGCATTAGGCTTATCAGGGGGGCAGCAGCAGCGCCTCTGCATCGCCAGGGCTCTGGCCGTTGAACCTGAAGTCCTTTTGATGGATGAGCCTTGCTCGGCCCTGGACCCCATCGCCACCCAAAAGATTGAGGAGCTTATTCATCAGTTAAAAATAACCTATACCATTATCATCGTTACACATAACATGCAGCAGGCGGCCAGGGTCTCTGATATCACTGCTTTTTTTTACATTGGAAAGCTTATAGAGGTGAATGATACCGATACCTTATTTACACGGCCGCAACTCAAGCAGACGGAAGACTATATTACCGGCCGTTTTGGTTAGAGGTGAATTTTATGGCCAAACATTTTCATAGAGAACTGGAAAAGTTAAAAAAGAGAATCCTTACTCTGGGAGCCATGGTGGAGGAACGCGTCTACATGGCAACAAAAGCCATTGAAAATAGAGATTCAGACCTTGCCGACAAGATCATAAAGTCCGACTATGAAATTGATGAGATGGAAGTTGATGTTGAAGAAGAATGTTTAAAGATTCTGGCGCTTTATCAACCGGTTGCAGTGGATCTTAGGTTTATTACTGCTGTGATCAAGATTAATAATGACCTTGAAAGAATCGCTGATGAAGCTGTGAACATCGCCCGGGGGGTTAAATATATCGCAAAGGGTGAAAAACCGCATTTCGATTTTGACTTTTATTTTATGGCGAATAAGACCGAAGCCATGCTCAAAAAAAGTTTGGATGCCCTCGTGAATTTGGATGTGGATCTCGCTTTCAAGGTATGCCTTCTGGATGATGAAGTTGATAAATTCAACGGGGAAGTCCACCGTATGGTAAAGGATGTCATTAAAGACAACCCGGAACATGTGGAATATTTTATCAATCTGCTTTTGATCTCCCGTCACCTTGAACGTATTGCCGACCATGC
>JAUWLP010000124.1 GCA_030613575.1 Desulfobacteraceae bacterium | reverse complement strand
TGGTCGAGTATTTGCCTAACAACCTTTTTCATATTAATAAAATGAGTTCCTTTCCAATAAATTTTATCGCAGGACTGGCATTGAACATATTCATCGCAGAACTCTTTTGTCTTTGGAGGAATTCTATCTAAGATTTTTTCCTTTAGTACGATATTTAATAGGGTGTTGCAACGAAGACATCTTGAAAAAGGCTTTATGTTATCTTTAATATCCAGGCAATCTATGATTCGTCTTATCTGTTCTGTGGTTGTACCAGGGCGTATAAAAATTCCATGGCTTACATCTTTGAATTTAAGGAGCTTTCTGCTCTTGGTTAGTATTACTCTGTTTTCTCTTTTGGATATTTCAATTATTTCACGAGTGGAAAGTAAGGGATCGTAATATAAATCAAGTCCCAGGACTCTCATATATTTAACTATATCCCCAAGGTTGATATCAGCTATAAATTTGTTCCTGCGAAGCGGGATTTTTCTAAGCTGGATAACATTTGTAATATTGATGGATTCAAAAACAGGATATACGCTTACTCGGTCCTCATCTTGGAGAATGTAATTAAAATCTACTGAATTTCCATTCACCAAAATAAGGTCGATTTCTGTATGAGGAACTCCGAGTGCTTCTATCATATCTTTTATTGACCTTTTCCCTTTAAACGTTGCTTCAAAATCAGTTTTTCTTCTGTGCTTTGGAAGAAAGTCATTTAATTCCTCATAAAAACGGAATGTTCCTTTTGGCATCGCTTAAGTTTTCCATTGCAATGTGAAGTTTCTAAAAGTATGTGGTAAAGGAAAAATTCGCACCAGCTTCAGGGATCAGAGTGAATGCGTTTATTATGTGACTAGTCGCCCTTGCTATTTGAAACTTGACTCGTTGATTGTTGTTCTATGTCCTTTTTCTTTCCAATTCTAAAGGCGTCAACAACCCCAATAATCCAGCAGAAAATTATCAATAACAAAGCGAAACTGAATATGAGGCTGTCAGAAGTGGTGGATACCTGGGTGACTGCGTTTGAAATCGTATTCATATCAATTGCCCCACCCTCCGACTCAATCTTTTCGAGGATGGTAAAGGCTTTTTGCACTGCTTCTATTACAATTACGGACAGACTCACCAAAACCGTAAGCATTATGACAACACCCCGTTTGTAGTGTTTTAGAACAACCTGACCCAGGCCTGGAAATACCAAACCTGACAAGAAGGCTCCCTTTAACGAGTTATTCATTGTGTCCTTCTCTAATATCTCTTTCTATCTGACAGAAACACATAACATCATATATTCAATCGATCCGGTTTATCAGGACGCTTCGTGCAACTTGCCAGAAGCTAAACCCATCGTCAATTAACTCCTATTAAATATATTATTTGGTTGTTGCCAAGTCAAATAAATTTCAATTTTCATCGTTGTCAAATCATCTTCGTCCATTAACATATAAGTTAGTTCGCTTCGCTCACAATTGGAATAATGGAGTAATGGAATGATGGAGTGATGGGTAAGCTTGTCCTGAACGAAGTTGAAGGAAAGGAGTTTTTGACAATTTAAATTGTTTATTTCCGCTCTTACCCTCAATATTCCAGTATTCCAACATTCCATTCTTCCATGTCGATGACATAAACAGATTGCCATTAAAAGATCTTTAATTTCAACCAATTATAAAATTTCCGAGACGTTTTACCGACATTGAGAACGGAAAAAAATTAGAAGACTCTCCACCAATTCGGCCATAAAGCCGTAGTCCAGCCTGTCCATGGTATCTGATGCCCTGTGATAATGAGGATTCCGGAAAAAAGCTGTATCCGTAATCATGACAGCCTTATAACCCCGATCCCAGAAGGAAGAATGGTCACTGAGTCTCACCGAAGGAAGCAGGAAACCTCCCAATGGAACGGTCAGTTTAATCACCGGAAGTTTCGGGTTTTTGCGAAAAGTATGGAATAAAGCCTCTGTAAAACCTCTGGAGCTTAAATTTCCCACAATGCCGATAAAATCTCCCTGCTCGGGATAGCCTAAAAACATCAACGGAAACGGATATTCCTGGCAGCCCGGATCATGGCACGTGTAGCCGACCATCTCCAGACAAATCATGCCGTCTATCTGTTCTTTTTCTTTCCAGGCCTTCATGGCATAAACCCTGCTTCCCATATGCCGTGTGCCGAAAACCGGCGGTTCTTCCAGAGCAAAGGAAACGAATTTCACCGCCAGGTTAAGTTCCTGATGATCTTTCAGCATCTTTAAATTCCGGGCAGTTTCCAGTTGGACGGCGATGGCGCTGGCGTTATCATCAGCGCCAACTGTTCCGGCTACTGAATCATAGTGGGCTCCCACAATATAACGTTTTGTGGGATTTTTACAAAGAGAGATTTCCGCCACCACATTTGCAACCGTATAATTCCGGTATTGGTAGGGTTCACAATATGCCGGTATGTCAATATCTTGATAGAATGTTTCGATGTATTCTTGAGTCTTTTTAAGGTTGTCAGGTAATAAGACACTACGTTCACCAATGGTCAGCGTTAGCATCCTGAGGTGGTCCTGCAATCGTTCAGTGGTCTTTTCAATGTCAATCATTAATATCTCCTTCTTAGCAATGCCGCCTGAGCACATTGTAAAAATCGTAAGGAAAATACAAAATAAAACAATACACAATTTCATTAAATAGAAGTTAATTGAAAACCGATCATATATCAATTATAATTCATTTTCATGGGCACATGTAATTACTGTGAAAATAGCGCCAGGACCATATCAAATACAATCGGATTTTGTGCCGACTGTATCAGAGCCCATTTCGATAGTGTCTGGCCGCAAATTCGAAATGTTCACCGGCACAGCCGAAGGGCTTACGGCCTCCCGGAAGATCCTCCCCAAGCAGATCACGGCATTCTCTGCGGTCTGTGCGTCCATAACTGCCGGATTCCTGAAAATGGAACCGGTTTTTGCGGATTGCGGCGAGTGAAAAACGGGAGGATCCATGGCGGAAGGCCTCACGAAGGAAATCTGTATTATTATTACGATCTCCTTCCGACAAACTGCGTCGGTGATTTCGTATGTCCCGGTGGTACCGGTTGCGGATATCCCAGATATGCGGTCTCCAGAGGGCCAGAGCACGGTTACAGGAATCTGGCCGTATTCTACCATGCTTGTGCATTTAATTGTCTGTACTGTCAGAACTACCATTTTAAGGAACAAACATTTTCTACCAAAAAGATTCCAGCAAAAAACCTCGCCAAAGCGGTAGACAAAAAAACCAATTGTATCTGCTATTTTGGTGGCGACCCAACGCCCCAGATTCTCCATGCCATAAAGACTTCAAAAATCGCCCTTAAAGACGCCAACGGCCGCATCCTGCGAATATGCTGGGAAACGAACGGAGCCATGCAGGAGCCTTTTCTAACAATGATGGCTGATCTCTCTTTAAAGTCCGGCGGCTGCATCAAGTTCGACCTAAAGGCATGGGACGAGGGGGTTCACCATGCCCTTTGCGGGGTAACGAACACCAGGACACTTGAAAACTTTCGAACATTAGCCGGATGGACAAAACAAAGGCCTAAACCACCTTTACTCATCGCCAGCACGCTGCTAGTCCCGGGATATGTTGACAAACCCGAAGTGGCTGAAATCGCAGAGTTTATTTCAAATCTCAACCCGGATATTCCTTACAGCCTGCTGGCGTTTTACCCGCAATTTTATCTCAACGATCTTCCCACCACGTCCAGGTCTCATGCACTCCGTTGCCATGATGCTGCCAAAAAGGCCGGCCTGCGCAATATCCATATAGGAAATGTGCACCTATTGGCGGAAGACTATTAACCCGGGCTAACGTCGGAGCGGAGTAATCGGTTCATATGAAATAAAACACATTTTATCCATCATCCCTTTCGCTTTAACAACTTGATAGTATAGGAATTTCCTTTTTTGGACACAGACCCGCCTGCCATTGCAAGGCACGAGCGGGCAGGTGAACACAGATCATCAAGATTCTTAAATTACAAAATAACAATATTATCTGTGTATATCTGCGAAAATCTGCGTCCTACTTAACTTGATTTTTTATAAATATCTGTTATGATACTTGTATATTATCAACATTAACGCTTTGCGGGACAATGGATAAAACGCTATTCATTAGCCACCAGAGTTATAGAGAAATCAAAAGCCTTACGAGTCTGGTCCAAAGATAACATGATCAATATGACCGGCTAACAGAGAAGAAACCAATGAATATCTTCGATGAATTTACAGAAATAATGAAACATTTTGCACGTGAAAAGATAAGGTATGCCCTCGTTGGTGGCGTCGCAATGGCATTTTATGCAGAACCTCGATTTACCCAAGATATTGACCTGTTGATAGAGCCAAATGATTTTGAAAAAGTTAGTCTGATACTAGAAAAAAATGGGTATTTTGAACCAGCAGAACCATGGACATTTAAAAGTACTCCTTTGACCCTGCATCGTTTTTTAAAGGTTATAGAAAATGACCAAATGATTATAGACCTTTTAGTAGCAGGAGAAGAAAAACATTTAAAAATTATTCAGAATGCGATTGAGGCCCAGGGTGAATATGGAATTACCTATGTTGCTGAAAAATCTGATATTATTTGGTTAAAAAGGAAAAGAAATTCACTTCAAGACCAAGCTGACATTGAAAGGTTAGCAAATGAAGAAGATTGAAAAAGTACTGAGTCAGCTCAGCAATCTTTATGAATTCAACAGGAAACTTCAAACATATAAGTTGAGAAAAGAAAACCATAAGGGCAAAAAAATCGTTCGAGCAAAAAGCAAAAAGCGCGGTCATTTGGGGTGATTACAGCATTAAAAAAACTTTTATTGCTTATTGATAAGGTTCACGTCCAACGGGACAATGTTTTTTTAATCAAATAAAATCAAAAGGAGAAGCTTATATGGAAAAAACTAATAACATTTTAATAGATCAAAAAGGAGTTTCCCAACAATTCACTGAAGAACAACGGTCAGTCCTGAAGACAATGGACAAATGGATTGAGGCCGTCACTACCACTGATCCAGAGACTGTGGCAAAGTTGTATGCTAAAGATGCCGTTTTCTGGGGCACTGTATCACCTTTTCTGCGGACAACTCCTGAAGGAACAAAGAATTATTTTGAACATTTCATGCGGTTGGAACATTTAAATGCAATCTATTACAAACCTATCGTAAGAGTGTATGGCGATATCGCAGTAAACTCTGGTTATTACACATTTTTTTATGAAAAAGACAGTAAAATGATGAGCATACCCGCTCGTTATACTTTTGTTTATCGCAAGAACGGGGATGGTGAGTGGTATATCATCGACCATCATTCTTCCGCTGTGCCCCAAAATGAATAGCATCATCATAGCCTAACCGTTTCGGATTGAGGATATCCTAAAACAAGTACTTTTTGAGTTTCATAATTAGATCTATTTTTTATTAAATCGACTTTACTGAAGTAGCTGGAGAGAAACCGGGCACTATCCGGTATTTTTTAATGTAACTTACAGGCAATCGAAACCCAATCTTCTTGTGTAAGTATCTCGATTACATCAAAACCCAGCTGTTCTATCTTCTTTAAAACCGGGCTCTTTTGCTCTTCGATAATACCCGAGCAGATAAATGTCCCTTTTTTGACCAAAATTTTTTTGATATCGTCAAGCAGCATTAAAATAGCCTTTGATGTTATATTAGCGGCAACAAGATCAAACCGTTCCGTCACCTTATCTACAAGGTTGCCGGTTATAACATTGAAGGCTGACTCTGATATCTTGTTTTGCATCAAATTTTTGCAGGCAACATCGACAGCAACTTCATCATTGTCAGTTCCCCGGACCTTGCCTGCTCCAAGTTTTGCGGCCGCAACCATAAGGATGCCGGAACCTGTTCCCACATCCAGAAAAAAATCGCCCCTTTTCAGATATTTTTCGATCATTTTAATACACATGCAGGTTGTGGGATGGGTTCCGGTACCAAATGCCATGCCCGGATCGATCTCAAGGATGATTTCATCATGCCCACGAGAATATTTTCGCCATGTGGGTTTCACTGCGATATTGGCGGTTATCTTCTCAGGCCGGAAATAAGCCTTCCATATCTGTGCCCAATCTGCTTCATCCATATCAGAATAAACAACGCTGTTTTTAATACCGATTGTATTTTCAAGCTGTGCCAACTTTTTTTCAATTATTTCACGTCTTTTTTCGGATTGCTCATCGTGGGGCAGATAGCCGATAACCGCATAATATTCTGGCATAATAGCATTTTTCCCCCAATCTTCCGGATGTTTAATATCCGGCTCTTCTACAACCACACCATTTAGTCCCAGTTCATAAAAAATATTGGCAATAAGATCTGTGGCCAATTGCTTATCTTCGAAATCAAAAACCACCTTTGTTTCTATCCATTTCATACCTAAAATCTGCAGTAAACGTTCAGCCACTAAGACACCAAGGCACGAAGAAAGAATAATTAATATATCCTTCGTGTCTTAGTGTCTTTGTGGTAAATATTTTTGGTTCCGGCCCGTCCGCCTTACTCCGCTTGGCAGGAGGGCGGGTTTATCCGGGTTAGGGTAAACTTTTCCTTTGGAGGATTAAAGTAACCGTATTTTAAATTCGGAAAAGATTCTTTAATTCGGCGAAGAACATTTTGCATGCCCAAAGGACTTCCATGCTTCGCAACACTCGACATGACATTCCAATATCTTACAGGGTCAAAATTTAAATTCCGCCACTGGATCATGTTTATCGGATGCTGTTTTAAAAACTCGGTTAGTGCTTCCACTTCTTCCGGGGTGTCGGTAAATCCGGGGCAGTTGAGATAGTTTATAGATACAAATTTTTCCCGGCCAATTGCAATGTCTATACTTTTTAATACATCAGAAAAACCATAACCTTTGGGTTGAAAATATGCATCATAGCATTCTTTTCTGACACTGTTGATACTGATACGGATGCTGTCAAGACCCACATCAAAGAGTTTTTTCAGAATATCGGGTTTGCTTCCATTGGTATTCATGTTAATTGTGCCTCGGCCGGAAACCGAACGTATTTTTTCTATGGCCGGCGCAATTACGTCGGCGGCTAGCAAGGGCTCTCCCTCACACCCCTGTCCGAAACTGACAACGCTTCTTCTTGCCCGCCCTATATGTTCAAGAGACATTTCTGCGATCTCTTCGGGCGACGGTTTAAAAGAAATTCTGTCCTGGCTGTGCGGAATATCTCCATTGTGCTGTAACGACAAGCAGCCCAGGCATCTTGCGTTACATATCTCGGAGGTGGGCAGCGGTGCTTCGTATCTTCCCAGAAAGAAATTTTTGGCCGCCGGACATCCGTATTCCAGAGCACATTTTTCCAGATGCTTCCTTAGCCGGTTATCCGGCATCTTTTTTTTCATCCGTCTAACACCGTCAATGACATCTTCGGGCTTCATCCGTCTCAAATCCTGTCGCCTTTCTTTGTCCACCCGTATCACGGAAGATCTGAACTTCCCCCTGTGCCATCCTACCGCTCCGTATGAAAAAAGGGGTAGATATCCGGCGCCGTTGTTTTCCCTATAAGCGGTAACATAAGAAATAACATGGCCGGGCGAATTAAACGTAGCAACCGGGAATATCATTTCGCCAGGTTCATATGGATTTTCCCCTACGATTTCAAGTCTGCTGTTTTTCATATTGTACAAAATCGGCTTTCTATCCGGCATATACATTAGTTCCCCGCCAAAAGGCATATTGATCGTTTCATCCAGTGTCAGGGGGACCAGGGAAGGACCGGCCATACCCACGGCAGCATATCCGTTAAGGTCAAAAATCTCTCCATTATTATTTGCAACAACGGCCGTCAAAAAATTCTTTCTACTTTGAAGCGGCTTCAGTGGTATAGTTTTTTTCACACCCATAGAACCTCTAATTTCCATCTTTGATGGCTTCGTAAAAAGTCCAACTTCTGCGTTGCGCTGCATTCCTCGTCACTGCGACGTACTATATGTACGTCTCATTCCTCGGAATTTGCGCGCCTTGAATTTGGAGCTTTTTACTTTGCCATCAAAATCTGACTTTT